>NZ_JALHAT010000013.1:0-6750 GCF_022818885.1 Novosphingobium mangrovi
CTTGAGCACTTCGACATGGTCGAAATCGAAGATGCCCGTCACGGTGCCATCGGAAATGGGCACGCCGTTGATGAAGGTCGAGCTTGTCCGGTTGCCACGGCTGGGTGCCATGCCGCGAATGATCAGCGCGGTCTGGCTGCGGTCCGAACGCGCCGAGCCGGCAATCGAGTTGTTGAGGTTCATGCCCGGCGTGATCGCGGTCAGTTCCTCGACCGTCTGCACGTTGAGCGCGTTGAGGTCCTCACCCGAATAGGCGCTGATCGCCACGGGCACATCGAGCGCGCTTTCCGAGCGCTTGCGCGCGGTCACGGTAATGACGCCCGGCGTGCGCGTCGCGGCCTCGTCCTCGGCGGCGGTCGGCGCTTCCTGCGCCCACGCCGTGCCGCCGCTCGCCATCATCAGCGGCGTCAGCGCCATTGCGCTTGCCAGCAGCGTGTTCCTGGTCCTGATCTTCATGCTTCCCCCTGGTGTCGTCATCGTTGTTGCCGGTCAGCCGCCGCGTTCTCTCCGGCAAGGCATGCCCCCATGCATGCCTTGCGTCCGGGAGCTCCCCCGGGCCTGGCCTCGTGACCGGACGGGGGCGAAAACGCGGTAGCGCCGTCCCGAAGGCTGCTTGGCTTTGTTCGCCGGATCGACGGCAAACGCCCAAAATGTCCACGCCACGAATGTTTGTGGGAGGAGGCCAAATCGATCATATGCTATATACCTGAAATATAGGTATAAAATTTAGTATACCATTTGCACACACAGCCACGGCACAGTCTGCGGACGCGCGAGCGAACACCCGCGCAAAATCGCGTTAACCTGGGCGTTCGAAGAGCGGATAGGGCTACCCGACACGCGGATAGAGATGCCCGCTGGCGCTTCGCGATTCGCCCCCGAGCCAGCCTGCGATTCGCCGCATCACGCGAGCCACCTCCTCAGGGGGGTGGAAAAAGTACCGACTTTCGCAGCCCGCCCCGATCCCTATGCAGGGGAAAACACCTGAGGAAGAGGAGAGGAACATGGCCCAGGACGCAATCCGCATGGACGGAAAGGTCGCCATCGTCACCGGCGGCGCAGGCGGGATCGGGGGCGCGACCGCGCGTCTTCTGACCGCGCGCGGCGCCAAGGTCGTCATTGCCGACATTGCCTTTGCCCGCGCGATCGACCTCGCGCGCGAACTGCCCGATGCCCACGCCATCGAGGTCGACCTGGAAGACCCGGGCTCGATCGAGAACATGGTCGAGGAGACGCTCTCGCACTTCGGGCGCCTCGATGTGCTGCACAACAACGCCGCGCTCCTGGGACCCGACGTCGCGCTCGCCGACACCGATGTCGAGAGCATGGACACCGATTTCTGGGACCGCACCTTCGCGATCAACGTGCGCGGCACCATGGTCGCCTGCCGCACCGCGCTGCCGCACTTGCGCGCAAGCCAGGGCAACATCGTCAACACGGTCACCAACCTCGCGCTGCAGGGCCATATCGTCCAGGCCGCCTATTCCTCCTCGAAGGCCGCGATCATCCAGATGACGCGCGCCATCGCGGCGAGCCACGGCATCCATGGCGTACGCTGCAACGCGGTGGCCCCGGGAATGACGGTCACGCCCTCGCTGCTCGAAGCCTTCCCGGCAGGTCTTCGCGAAGCGGTCGAGGCCGAGACCCTGCGCGACCGGCTCGGCGCGCCCGAGGACATTGCCGAGGCGGTCGCCTTCCTCGCCTCGGACGCGGCGCGCAACGTGACGGGTGAAGTGCTGGTCTGCGATGGCGGGAGCGCCAGCCACGTCCCCGGCCTCGCCCCGTTCCGCGCCTTCCTGGCCGCAGGCGGCTGAGCCCGGCACGCGACGGAGCCCCGCCGAGAGGCTCGGCGGGGCTCCTGGCTTTTACCTTAGGCGAACGCCGCTCAGGTGGTCTCGAGCAGCATCGTGGCCGCCGCCGTGTTCGAGATCGGGATGTGGTAATTGCGGTGCGTCTCGCGCGCAGGCGCCGCGCCCAGCGCGCCGCGCGCCGCGATCCAGTTGAGGATCTCCACCCCTTGCGAGCCCGACTTGCGCACGATTTCCTTCGTGCTGTCGACGCAGATCGCTTCCGGGTTGGCGGCCAGGCTGTCCATGCAGAAGCGGTCATAGTCGGGATTGACGAAGCCCGCGCGCTCACCGTCCAGCTGGTGCGAGAGGCCGCCCGTGCCGATCACCACGATCTTTTCGGCCCCCTGCCAGCTTACCAGCGCGCGGTGGACCGCGCGGCCGAGCGCCAGGCACCGCTTGGCCGAAGGCAGCGGGTACTGCACCGTATTGATCGCGATCGGCACCAGCTTCAGGGGCCATTCCTGCGCCTCGGGATAGGCGAGTTCAAAAGGGATCGAGAGCGCGTGGTCGACCAGCATCGACTGGCAGGTGGTCACGTCGAACTCATCGCCCACCAGCTGTTCGATGATATGCCAGCTGAGGTCCGGATGGCCCGCGAAGGACTTGAACAGCGGCAGGCCCCAGCCCTCGTCCTCGTTGCGGTATTCGTGCGCCGCGCCCACCGCGAAAGTCGGCATCTTGTCGAGGAAGAAGTTGAGGCCGTGGTCGTTGTAGAAGCACACCGCCACGTCGGGACGCTCGGCCTCCAACCATTCGCGCACGGGCGGGAAGCCGTCGAAGAAGGGCTTCCAGTAGGGCTCTTCCTGGTCGCCGCGCACGATGGCACCGCCGATGGCGGGGACGTGGCTGGTGAAGTAACCTCCAATGATCTGCGCCATGGTCTCAGTCCTCCCCGGCCTTGCGACCCTGCGCGAGCAGCATCGCCTTGAATTCGTCCACGCTCATGCCGGTCTGCTGCGCGCCCACGTCCTGCACGTTGAGGCCGAAGATGCCCGCCAGCTTGGCGAGGTAGTAGATGTTGCCGCCCGCCTCGATCATGGCGAGGACATTGCGCGCGCGCACCGCGTCAAGCTGTTCAGAGTTCAGGCCATAGCGCTGGCAATAGGCGTCCTCGTCGGCGAGGAAGGCCTCGCGGTTGGCCGCCTCGTTGAAGGAAAAGCACATGGCGTTGAGCGCGTAGCCCTTGGCCGCCGCGCAGCCGTCGAACAGGTGCGTGCCGAAGATCGGCGCGCTGTCGCCTGGCGGCGGCGGGGTATCGGGTGCTAGGGTCATTCGGGCTATCCTCTTTATCCGGTCCTGTTAGATCGGAAACGAGGATAGGTGCGCGGGAAAGCCCCGTTCTTGATCGCGATCAAGCGCCTTGCGAGACGCGCTGGATCGGATGATACTTAGCCTGAACTTATGGCTACTCGGCGGTCCAGCCTCCATCGACGACAAGGCTCGTGCCGGTCATCATCGCCGAGGCATCGCCCGCCAGGAACAGCACCGCGCCCATCAGGTCCTCGGGCACGCCAATGCGGCCGATCTTGATCTTTTCCAGCACACTGGCCTTGAACGCCGGGTCCTCGAAAAAGGGTTTGGTCATGGGGGTTTCGATGAACGTCGGGGCAATCGTGTTGGAGCGGATACCGTGGGGAGCGAGGTCCAGTGCAAAGGCCTTGTTCATACCCTCCAGCGCCCACTTGCTGGCGCAGTAGAGCGAGCGGTTGGGGCCGCCCACATGGCCCATCTGCGAGCCCATGTGGATGAGACTGCCCTTCGTGCCCGTCGCCATCATCCGCTCCACGCAGGCCTGCGCGACGAAGAAGGCGGCCTTCACGTTGAGGTCCATGACCGCGTCGAAATCCGCCTCGCTTGCCTCCCACATCGGCTTGGGGCGGTTGGTGCCCGCGTTGTTGAGGAGGACATGGAACGGCGCGCGCGCGGCAAAGAAAGCGCGCACGGCTTCTGTGTCCGAAACATCGAGCGGCGCGGCCTCGGCGCGGTAGCCCGCTTCGCGCAGCTGGGCCGCGACCGCCTCGATCTCAGGCTGCGTGCGCGCCGCCAGGGTCACCTCGGCTCCCGCCTCGGCCAGCGCGGCGGCGGCGGCAAGGCCGATCCCGCGTCCCGCCCCCGTCACCAGCGCGCGGCGCCCGTCGAGGCGGAAACTGGGTGTTGCGGGAAGCGGCGTGGAGGGCGGGGTCATGGCGGGTCCTCTCGTTCGGGCAGGAGCGCAAGGGTGCGCACCGGCTGCCCTAGCCCGAAAAGGCCCTTCCTGTCAGGCTCTGCGCGCGCCGCTGTCCGGAATGCGAATTTCCCGCCGCTCAGGCGAAGGCGAGGTCAACCACCGTGCGCGTGGTCCCTTGCGCGATCTCCAGCGCAACCCGACCGCGCGCATCCAGATCGCGCGCCGCCCCGTCGATGCGCAGACTTTGCACCTGCCCGAGCGTGAGCAGGCTGATGCGCGCAGGGCCCGCGCCGTGTTCGAGCACGACGCGGCACCCCTTGCCCGAGGAAGCCACTTCGATGGCTTCCTCGCGCGCGAAGCGGACACCGGGTGCCAGCTGCAGATCGAACGCTGCGTCCTGAAGCCGGACGTGGAAACGGCGGCGCACCCCGTCGCGCGGGACCACGTGCAGGATCCCACCTGCCTCCTCGAGGCGTCCGCAGTGAGCAATGCGCCCCAGCAGCGGATCGTCGGCGAGGGTCGTTGCGGCCGCGCGCAAGGCGCCGCAGAACCCCAGGTCGATCTCGCAGGAATAGTACCAGGAGCCGTGCCAGTGCGGCTGGTCGAGCCAGGTCTGCCCCAGCGCCGCAGGCTCGAACCCGCCGCCCGCCGCGCCGTCGTTGGCCTTGCCCGGATACCAGTAGCCATGGCCGCTTTCGGGTGTCCCGCTGTTGAGCAGCGCCCAGCTGCTCAGCGTCGAGGCGTGGCCCAAGCGCAGCAGCGCGTGCGGGTCCGGCGCATCATGGAGCGCGTAGTCGAGCACGCCCCAGCCGCCCATCTGCGCCATGTAGGTCAGCGTATAGGCATCGCCGCCCTGCCCGCGGTAATCGCTGCCCAGGTAGTAGTAGGAAGGCTCCAGCCAGCCCCGGCAGAACAGGTTGGCGGCGAACTGGCGCTCGCGAAAGGCGCGGGCGCGTTCGGGCGCGAAAGTACCCGGCCGCTCCAGCGCGTAGCGGGCCATGGCCTGCGTCGATTCAAAGCCGGTGGAATCGAAGGCGTATTCCGAGACGAACAGGTCCTCCACCTCTTCCACGAAGTGGCGCACCTTGTGCTCCCAGAAGCCGCGCAGCTGGCCCGCCCAGGCCTCCTTGCCTTCCGCCTCGAGCGCGTCGATGAGCTCGGGCAGAACGATCTCGTTGTAGTAGCCGATGTTGTTCGCGTCCCAGCCGACCAGCGTGTCGGGCACGGTGAACATCGCGCGCGCGGTGCCAAAGGCGCGCTCCAGGTAGTCCTCGGCCGAAAGCCGTGTCGCAACGCCCGGGTGAAGCCGCGCGGCGCGGTACATGCCGAAGTACATGACCACGATGTGCGGGTAATCGTAGGTGCGCCACAGGTGCTCGCGTCCCTTGGGGCCAGGGTCTTCGCTCTCGCGGTTCCGCTTCCAGTCGAGGATGCCATAGATGCCGTAAGGCCAGGGCTCCTCGCTCGTCTGCTGAAGACCACCCCAGACGAAGTGCTCGATGTAATCGTCCAGCGCGTCAACCTCGGCCTGGACGGGGTATTCAGCCAGCTTGGCGCCCAGGAACGCGGGCTTGGAAAGGCCCGGATCATCGCAGGTCACCTCGTAGATGCGCCAGCCCCCGATGCGGTCGTAGTTGTCGGGGCCGAGCAGCACCTCGCTCTGCATGTTCCATTCGGCGAGAAGGCCGTTGTACCACGTGGCGGGATCGGTGTGGCGGTGGCTGGCAATGAAGGCGCCGCGCTTGGCGATCATCGTTTCGACCGGCTCGGTCGCGAAGAATTCGAGCGTCGTGCGCGCGCCGTTTTCCTGCACCAGCGTCAGGTGGTTCTCGCCCAGCCGCGCCAGCTCCACGCGGTAGAGCTGGCGCCCCGCGCGCGTTCCCAGCGCGGTGATCTGCGTGTCGCCGGGATGCTCGGCCTCGATCCGGGCGACCGGAATGCGCGAGCCGAGCGAAAGCGTGACCGCAAGATCGCTGGGCACGGTCATGCCCGGGCTCAGTTCGACATCGACAAGGCCGCGATCCGCAATCGCCGCGCGCATCTGGGCATAGCCCTCGACCAGCGCAAAGGTCACGCCGCGCTGCGCACGCGCGCCTGCAGCAAGGTGCAGCGACGTCGCGGGCAGGCGCCAGCGCGAATGGGCCTTGCGCACCTCCTCTACTGCGCGCGCGGCGTGGAAATAGACCTGATAGCAGGGCCCCTCGCGGCGAAAGCCCTCCCAGTATTCAAGCGCGCTGCCCTCCTGCGGGAACATCGCCAGCCAGGGCGTCGCGCTGTCCTTGCGCTGCCAGAATATGTGCGAGCCCGCGCCCGAGATGAAGCTGTGTTTCAAGAGCCCCTGCGGGTCCTTGCCGTCGCTTGCCTGCAGTTCGTTGATCGGCAGGCCCAGCGCCAGATCGTCCAGTTCGAGCGCCTCGCCCCCGGTGTTCGCAAGGTCAAGCGTGAGGGCAAGGTCCCTCCCCTCCAGCGCGAAGCGTACGACAAGGACCAGGCCCGCGCCCAGCGCGTAGCGGGTGGCGAGCCTGTTCGCGGTGGCCTCTGCAACTTCGCCCGCCAGCGCCGTGGTGGCGAAAGTTCGCCATTCACCCGCGCCGAGGCGGAAGCGTCCGCGCACCTCGCCCAACCGTCCACCCGCGCGGATGAAGTCGCCGAGCGCCTCGTGGCCGGAGGCTCGCAGGCTGGTGACGCAGCCGCCCTCGCACCCGGTCACGAAGGCCGCGCCCTCCTGCGCCA
>NZ_JALHAT010000014.1:0-127310 GCF_022818885.1 Novosphingobium mangrovi
CAGGCGCCGCCCGCCCAGCGCCATCCCGCACGCCCACCTGACAGCACCGCCCCACCCCGCGCCTGAACCGATCCCGGCCGGGTGCGCCTTCGCGCGCCCTCCCCCCGCTTCGTTTCAGGACACTCTGCATGCTGCCCATCGAGAACGCAGGCGTCGTTGCCGCCGAAGAGCGCGCCCACGTCGCCTATCTGCTGACCCGCTACCCCCACGAACTCTCGCTGCGCGAGGCCGAGGACCTCGCCAACTGGTTCGACCGCGTCGCCACCCCGGCCGACGTCCTCGCCCTCGCGCAGGACCCGACCATCGCCCCCCACTACCGCGCGTTCCGCGCCGCCCATTACGGAGTTTCCGGACCGAGAAGAATCGGCCGGCTGCTTGTCGTGCTTGGGACGGTCGCAGCCGTCGCGGGCGCGCTATCCCTCATGGCGCCCTGACGGCCGAAGCCGGGGCGCGTTTCCCCCCAAGCATCCCGCGCGCGCCCCGGCTTCCAAATTTTCCAATAAAGATCATTTCCGAGGGCCATCGCCCTCGGGCTCCCCGAACTGTCGACCTCAGGGCTCTTGCGCCACGCGGGTTGAGAATGGTGAGACCGCCCATTTGGGGGTCAAGGGGCGATGGCCCCTTGAAAAGGTCTCTTCCCTCTTCGCCCTAGAGAATGTGCCCGGTCCGGTCGCGCTTGGTATCGAGATAGCGCGCGTTGTGCGGGTTCGCTGGCAGCTTGTGCGCCACGCGCTCCACCACATCGACGCCCACGCCCTTGAGCGCTTCGACCTTGGAAGGGTTGTTCGTCATCAGCCGGATCGCGCCGACCTTGAGCAGATCGAGCATCCGCGCCGCGACGGGGAAGTCGCGCGCTTCGGTGGGCAGGCCCAGGCGGTTGTTGGCATCGACCGTGTCGAGCCCCTGGTCCTGCAGCCGATAGGCGCGCAGCTTGTTGATGAGCCCGATCCCGCGCCCTTCCTGGCGCATGTAGAGAAGGACGCCCCAGCCCCCTTCGTCCGCCTCGACGGCCATGGCGCTCAGCGCCGCCTGAAGCTGCGGCCCGCAGTCGCACTTGAGCGAACCCAGGATATCGCCCGTCAGGCATTCGGAATGGAGCCGCACCAGCGGCACGCGCGCCTTGGACGGCGTGCCGATGACCAGGGCGACATGCTCGCGCATGTCGTCGGCGGAACGGAAGGCGACGATCTCGCTGTTCTCGCAGACTTCGACCGGCAGACGCGCGCGCGAGGCAATGCCCAGGCGCGCAGTGTCCTTCCAGGCGTCGAGGTCGGCGACGGCGAGCGCCTGCGCGGCCCCGGCTTCGATATCGGGTGCAACGAGGAAGGCCGGCAGGATGCCCGCAAGGCGCGCCAGTTCCATTGCCACGCGCGCAGCCGCGCCATCGCCAAAGCCTTCTAAGAGAGGGAGCGCCGCAAAGGGCCCCTTCATCGGGTAGTCGAGATCGAGCGCGGGATCGGCGATTGCCCGCGCGGTCTCCAGCGTGAAGGGCTCGGCCGCGCGGATCAGCACCGGCGCCTCGGGCACCGCGGCCTCACGCTGGTTGGCAAGCTTGAGCGTCACCGCCCGGGCCGAGGAGATCAACATGCGCGGCGCGGCCGTCCCTAGCGCAAAACCAGTCTCGGCGGGCAGGAGAATCTCGCCCTCCCCCACCTGCGGCCCCACGCGGATCGGCCAGCCATGGCGCAGCGCGTCGATGGCCAGCGCCACCCGGCGCGCCGGGAGAGAAAAGGCGGGTCCCGTGCTCAGAGCGCGAACTCCGTGATCAGAGGCACATGGTCGCTGGGCTTCTCCCACTTGCGGGTTTCCTCGATGATGTGGTGCGCCGTCGCCTTCGCGGCGAGGTCGGGCGAGGCCCACATGTGGTCGAGACGGCGGCCCTGGTCCTTCTGGCGCCAGTAGCTGCGGTAGGACCACCAGGAGTAGTTGCGCTCGGGCGCGGGGATGAACTGGCGGCCAAGGTCCACCCAGCCATGCGCATCGCGGAATTTCCAGAGCGTCTCGACCTCGATCGGCGTGTGGCTGACGACTTTCAGGAGCGCCTTGTGGTCGTAGACGTCGCTTTCGAGCGGGGCGATGTTGAAGTCGCCCACGATGAGGGTGGGACGGTCGATCTTCGCGGCCCACTCGGTCATGCGCGCGAGGAAGTCGAGCTTCTGGCCGAACTTGGGATTGACCTCCCGGTCGGCAACATCGCCGCCCGCCGGGATATAGACGTTCTCGACGATGAGGCCCTTGCCTTCACCCTGCAACTCGACGCCGACGTGGCGGGCCTCGCCGTTGTCCTGCCAGTCGTAGCGGCTGCACTCCACGAAGGGGACCTTCGAGACGGTGGCGACCCCGTGGTAGCCCTTCTGCCCGCAGATCGCGCGGTGGGCGTAGCCCAGGCGTTCGAACATCTCGTGCGGGAAGAGATGCTCGGCGACCTTGATCTCCTGAAGGCACAGGACATCGGGCGCCTGCTCGGTCAGGAAGCGCTCGACCTGGTCGATGCGCAGACGGACGGAGTTGATATTCCACGTGGCAATTTTCATGGGAGCCGCTTTAGGCAGCGCATCACCGAAAGGCCAGAGGGCGCGCCGCTCCTTTTCGCACCTCTCCGGCGCGCGGTCCCCCGGCGAGCGGGCAAACAAAAACCCTCGAGCCGGGGGCAAGGGCTCGAGGGTCCTGTCAGCGTTCGTCACGCTTGCCGGTCGGTCTCTTGAGAGGCATGGGCAACAGGGGGGAAACCCGCCTCGGACCGTTCCGACACACCCTATGTAGGACGATTTGGCTGTCTGTTAAGTGAACAGCTCGCGCGAAAATGTCGCCGTTTGTCGCAAGAATGTGCACACTCGCGACCAGATGCCGAATCCCGTCGACGAACCGCGCACGTGAGCCCTACCCACGCTTTCAGACCGCACACGAAAAAGGGCCCGGAAACCGTCCGAGCCCTTTTTGGAAAACCAGCCGTGCGAATCGCGCAGCCCTCAGTGCGGCCTGCGGCGCGGGCGCGGGTCCTTCCAGCGGAAGGCATCCTCGCCCACCGTCACGCCGTAGCGCTGGTTGGAAAGCTGGATCGTGGTGCGCGTGTTCTGCGCATCAAGCGCGACCCAGTAGGCCAGCTCAAGGCCGCCCGGCGCGGACGCCTTGCGGGTGAAGATCAGGGTGATGATCCCGTACTCGGGATGCTCGGAGTCGCGTACCTCGACCGAGATCACGTCCGGATTGCCGGTATCGCGCACGGTGCCGTACCTGGCGACATCGCGGCTGGGATCGAGCAGCGCACCCAGCGGGCTGTTCTTGATCGGCCAGCGCTGGACCTGATTGACCTCGTAGTCGATCATGGTCAGCGCCTTGCCGTCGCCCACGATCAGCATCGGCACGCTCTTCTCGTACTCGAAGCGGATGCGGCCCGGACGCTTGAGCGTCAGCGTGCCCTTCACCTGCCCGCCATTGCGGTCGCGCTGGATGAAGTCGGCCTTGAGCGTCGTGATCGCGCGCAGCGCCTTCACCGCCTGGTCAAGCTTGGCGGCATCGCTGCTGGCGGGCGCAGCCAGAACCGGAGCGGGCGAAAGCGTGGCACAAACGCCAAGCGCGGCCGCTCCCAAGGCAATGGGGGCCGCCGCGCCGGAAATCATGCGGAAGGTCTTCGTCAGTGTCTTCATGGCAAGGGCTCCTGGGCCCAGCGCCTTGAACCGACGGTGAACCTTACTTGATCTTGGCTTCCTTGAACTCGACGTGCTTGCGCACGACGGGATCGTACTTACGGAAGGTCATTTTCTCGGTCGTGTTCCGGGGGTTCTTCTTCGTGACGTAGAAAAAACCGGTGTCAGCGGTCGAGACCAGACGGATCTTGACGGTTGCGGGCTTCGCCATGGCGGGTTCCTGTAATCTCTCGTTTCAGCCGCCCTGGCAGGCCGGCATCTGCGTTGAAAATGGAGCGGGTGGCTTTGCAGCGCCGCCCTTCAAGGTTGCGCCCCTTGCGTCATGGGGCCCTGAAAGTCAAGGCAGCGACGACGCTCAAGGCACTTCATAGGGCGAAATCGGCGCGATCAGCGTGAATTCTTCCACGGCGGGCGCCTTTTCGAGCGGCTCGATGACAATTTCGGGGGGATCGACTCGGGTGTCGGGGAGCCGATCGAGCAAGTTGCGAATCAGGGTAAGCCGCCCGCGCTTCTGGTCGTTGAAGTCGACCAGGGTCCAGGGCGCGTGGCGGCTGTGGGTCGCCTCAAGCATCGCGGCGCGCGCCTTGCTGTAGGCCTCATACTGCGCGCGCGCGGCCAGATCGACCGGCGAGAGCTTCCAGCGCTTGAGCGGGTCCTCCAGCCGTTCGCGCAGGCGCTCCTCCTGCTGCTCCTGGTCGCAGGTCAGCCAGTACTTGAAGAGAAGAATGCCATCGTCGACCAGCATGCGTTCAAACGCGGGGGCCTGGGCAAGGAACTGCTCGACCTGCGCGCTCGTGGCGTAGCCCATGACCTTCTCCACGCCCGCGCGGTTGTACCAGGAGCGGTCGAACAGGACGATCTCGCCGGTGCTGGGCAGGTGCTGGACGTAGCGCTGGAAGTACCATTCGCCCTGTTCGCGCGCGCTGGGCGGACCCAGCGCCACGGTGCGGCACTGACGCGGGTTGAGATAGGAGGAGACGGCGCGGATCGCCCCGCCCTTGCCCGCCGTATCGCGGCCCTCGAACAGGACCACGATGCGCGCGCCGGTCGCCTTGGCCCAGCGGGCCATGGCGACCAGTTCTTCCTGCAGCGGCGCGAGGGCGGCCTCGTAGTCCTTCCTCTTCAGCCGCCCCGCCACGCTCAGGCGCGGCCCAGCAGGAACAGCGCCAGGGCGCCTGCGGCCAGGCGATACCAGGCGAACGGCGAGAAGCCCGAACGGCTGACGAAGGCCATGAACGCCTTGATGACGACCAGCGCGACGACGAAGGAGACGACGAAGCCGATCGCGATCTCGCTCCAGCCGACAGGGCCGGTGCCCGCCATCAGTTCCTCACGGTGCTTGACGACCGAGAGGAAGGTGGCCCCCACCATCGTGGGGACAGCAAGGAAGAAGCTGAATTCGGCGGCCGTGCGGCGCTCGATGCCCATGGCCAGCGCGCCCATGATGGTCGCGCCCGAACGGCTGGTGCCCGGAACCATGGCGAGGCACTGGGCGAAGCCCACGCCCACGCACTTGGAGATCGGCAGTTCGGCAACGCCCGTCAGCGGGCCGGGCTTGGCCACCTTCTCGATGGCGAGGATGGCAATGCCGCCCACGATCAGCGCCCAGGCGACCACACTGGGCGAGCCCAGCAGGCTCTCGATCCAGTCGTTGAGCAGGAGGCCCAGGACCGCCGAGGGCATGAACGCGACGACGACATTGCGCACGAAGCGGATCGAGGTGGGATTGAGTTCGAGAAGGCCCATGCCGACCGCCCAGAAGGTGCGCCAGAAGTGGGCGATGACAGCCAGGATCGCACCCAGCTGGATGACGACGTTGAACGTCGCCCATATCTCGGAATCATAACCGAATATCTGGGTGGCAAGGATGAGATGGCCCGTCGAGGAGACGGGCAGAAACTCGGTGAGTCCCTCGACGATGCCGAGGAGAATAGCTGTCAGTGTAAGGTCCATCGCGGACAAGGTTCATGCAGCACGCAGGTGGCAAGTCAACCCGCTGCGTGCTGCACTGCAATAAAATGCCACGAAAAGGCGTTGAAGCGTTACCAGATACGGACGCGTTCTTCGGGCGGCAGGTAGAGGTCATCGCCCGGCTTTACGTCGAAGGCCTTGTACCATTCATCGAAGTTACGAACGATGCCGTTGACGCGGTAGTGCGGCGGGGCGTGCGGATCGGTCATCAGCATCTGGCGGGCCTGGGCCTCGCGGGTCTTGCTGCGCCAGACCTGCGCCCAGCCCATGAAGAAGCGCTGGTCGCCGGTGAAGCCGTCGATCACCGGGGCCTCCTTGCCGCCCAGCGCCATCTTGTAGGCGCGGTAGGCGAGGCTGAGACCACCCAGGTCGCCGATGTTCTCGCCCATGGTGAGCTTGCCGTTCACGCAGGTCTCGCCGTCATCGAAGGGGCAGAAGCTGTTGTACTGGGCTTCCAGCTTGTCCTGCAGTTCCTGGAAGTTGGCCTTGTCCTGTGGGGTCCACCAGTCGCGCATGTTGCCCGTGCCATCGGACTTGGCGCCCTGGTCGTCGAACCCGTGGCCCATCTCGTGGCCGATCACCGCGCCGATGGCGCCGTAGTTCACCGCCGGATCGGCCGAGAGGTTGAAGAAGGGAGGCTGCAGGATCGCGGCCGGGAAGACGATCTCGTTCATGGTCGAGTTGTAGTAGGCGTTGACCGTCTCGGGCAGCATGGCCCATTCGCTGCGGTCGACCGGCTGGCCGATGCGGCCCATCTCGAAGTCGTTTTCCCAGGCCCCGGCAGCAAGGCTGTTGCCGATGGGATCATTGGCCGAGAACTCCAGCCCCTCATAGGTCTTGAAGGTGTCGGGCGCGCCGATCTTGGGGGTGAAGGCGTCGAGCTTGGCCTGCGCCTCGCGGCGGGTTTCCGGGCCCATCCAGTCAAGCTCCTGGAGGTTCACCGCCATGGCCTTGCGCAAGTTGGCGACGAGGGTCTCCATCTTGGCCTTCTGCTCAGGGGGATAGTGGCGCTCGGCGTAGAGCTTGCCGACGAGTTCGCCCGCCAGCCCCTCGACCGCGCCGACGCCGCGCTTCCAGCGCGGGCGCTGCTCGGGCTGGCCCGAAAGCGTGGTGCCGTAGAAGGCGAAGGAAGCCTCGTCGATGTCGCTGGGCAGCATCGAGGCGTGGCCGCTGACAAAGCGCGCGGCGAGCCAGGCCTGCCAGGTGGCGACGGGCACCTCGTCGATCAGCTTGGCGACGACCGGCAGACCGCCGCCCATCAGCGCCTGCGCCTGCGCGGCGTCCAGCTTGGCCGCGTCCAGCTCCTCGGCCGTGGCCGGGATCTCACTGGCGATGACGTAGGAGGCCTGGTCGGCGCCGAGCGTGTCGAGGAAGGTCGAGAGCACGCCCGAGCTCCCCAGCGCCTCGTACTGCGCGCGGGTCAGCTTGTTGTAGGTGAGGTCATCGTTGCGCGCGGCGACGCGGTCCCAGTCGGCCTCGGCAATGCGTGTTTCCAGCGAGAGCACGGCCTTGGCCGCGCTGGCCGCATCCTGGTAGCCGACCTTGCCGAGCAGGAAGGTCAGGTACTCCAGGTAGGCGCTGCGGATCTTGCGCGAACGCTCGTCGGTCTTGAGGTAGTAGTTGCGGTCGGGCAGGCCCAGCCCCGAGACGTAGCTGTGGAGCGCGTAGATATCGCTCTGCTTGGCGTCCGCCCCGACATAGACGCCGATCGGCGACGCGTACCCCGGCGAAGCGAACAGCTTGGCGAGGTCCTGCGCGCTCTTCGCGGCGAAGATACGCTCCATGTAGGGCTGGATCGGGGCCAGACCCTTCGCGTTGATCGCATCGACGTCCATGAACGCCTTGTAGGCCGCGGCCACGCGCGCCGCGTCGCTGCCCGGCGCCGGGTTGGAGGCGAGCAGCTCGTTCATGATCGCGTGCATGCGCTGCTGCGAAAGTTCGTTCAGTTCGAGGAACGAGCCCCAGCGGGTGCGGTCGGCGGGCAGCTCCACGCTGTCGACCCATTCGCCGCTGACGTAGCGATCGAAATCATCGCCGGGCCTGGTCGCGGTGTCCATCCACTGGGTCTGGATGCCGAAGTCCCCCCAGTCATCCGAGGGCGTGAGCGGGGAAGCTTCCTGCGCGCTGGCCTGTTCCGGCGCGGCGAGGACGGGGGAAGCGAAAGCGATGGCGAGGCCGCTCGCCGCGAGAGCGAGGGCACGTCCCTTGAAGTTACGCATATAAAACCTTGGCTTGGGGGTTGAGCGACAGCGTCGACCTCTTCGGATCAATCAAACCCCGGCAAGATAATTGCAAATTGGCGCAACGCCAGCGCGCAAGCCGGCCGCCCATGTCGTTAGCCGAGCGCTGTGGCCCGTTCGTCGAACTGGAGCGAGGCGAGCCGTGCATAGAGACCGCCCGCCTGCGTGAGCGCGGCGTGGGTCCCCTGCTCGACGATTCGCCCGCCATCCATGACCACGATCCGGTCGGCCTCGCGCACGGTCGAAAGGCGGTGCGCGATGACGAGCGTGGTGCGGCTCTGCATCAGCGTGTCGAGCGCGTCCTGCACCAGCCGCTCGCTCTCGGCATCGAGCGCGCTCGTCGCCTCGTCCAGGAGCAGGATCGGCGCATCGCGCAGGAGCGCGCGGGCAATCGCGATACGCTGGCGCTGGCCGCCCGACAGGCGCGCGCCGTCCTCGCCCAGGAAGGTGTCGAGCCCGTCCGGGAGCATGCCCAGGAAGTCCTCGGCGTTGGCCGCGCGCGCGGCCTCCCAGATCATCGCATCGTCCGCATCGGGCTGGCCGTAGCGCAGATTCTCGCGCGCGCTGGCGGCAAACAGCACGCCCTCTTGCGGGACCAGCGCGATGCGCGCGCGCACGTCGCTCGGGTCCGCCGAGGAGAGCGGCACGCCGTCAATCTTCACCACGCCCCCTTGCGGGTCGTAGAACCGCTCGGCGAGCTGGAACAGCGTGGACTTGCCCGCGCCGGATGGGCCGACGATGGCAACCGTCTCGCCCGGCTCGACAGTCAGGCTGAAATCGACCAGCGCGGCCATGTCGGGCCGGGTGGGATAGCGGAAGGTGACCTTTTCAAAGGCGATCTTGCCGCGCGGGGGCACGGGGAGCGTTTGCGGGCGCGCGGGCGCCGCAATCTCGGGCTCCTCGGAGAGCAGTTCGGCGAGACGGCTGGCCGCGCCCGCCCCGCGCACGAGGTCACCATAGACCTCGGTCAGCGAGCCGAACGCCCCCGCCACGATACCCGCCGTGACGACGAAGGCGGCAATCGTGCCGCCGGTGATCGTGCCTTCGGCAACGCCAATGGCGCCGCGCCACATGATGATCGTGATCGAGCCGAAGATGAGGAACATCATCACCGCGGTCATCACCGCGCGGATCAGGATGCGCTTGCGGCCGGTGTCGAAGGTGCGCTCCACCGCGGCGCTGAAGCGCCCGCCCTCGCGCTCCTGCTGGTTGAAGGCCTGGACCACGCGCAAGGCGCCCAGGACCTCGGCGGTCATCGCGCCGATGTCGGCGACACGGTCCTGGCTCTTGCGCGCAACGACGCGCAAGCGCCGCCCGAAGACGGTGATCGGCACGATCACCACGGGGATAGCGACCAGAAGCCCCGCCGTCAGGCTGGGCGCCAGCGCGAAGAGGAAGATCACGCCGCCCGTTGCCATGATCGCGTTGCGCAGCGCGACCGAGACGGTGGTGCCCACCACCTGTTCGATGATCGCGGTGTCCGCGGTCATGCGCGAGGCGATTTCCTTGGGGCTGTTCTCCTCGAAGAAGCCCGGGGCCAGCGCGAGCAGGTGGCGCTGGACACGCAGGCGGATGTCGGCCACCACGCGCTCGCCCAGCCAGGACACCGAGTAAAAACGGATCGAGGTCGCGATGGCGAGGACCACCACCACGCCCAGCAGCATCAGGAACCAGGAGCGGATCACGTCGTGATCGGCCCCTTGCGCGAAGCCTTGGTCGATCACGCTGCGAAAGCCATAGGGGATTGCCAGCGTCGACATCGCCGAGACGACGAGCGCGATGCCCGCCACGGCCATCCGGCCGGGATACTTGAAGAGTTCACGCCAGACCATTGCGAGCGGGCGCAGCGAGCGCCGCGGGCGACTGGGCGGCGCATCCTCACGGGACGCGGAGGTATCCTCCGGGGACGCAGGGGTCTCGATGCTCTCGGCCGGGCCGTCTGGGGCTTGCATGATCCAGCGCCTTACAAGGTCGGCGAGGCAAGGGAAAGGGCAAGTCGCGCGCCCCGGCTTTCAGGCTCCATTCACGGTCACCTGCCAATATCTGAAAGGATACGAAGCGCTTAGCGCAGTTGCGCAAGGCTTATCGTCTTTTCACCTTGGACTATTCGGTAATGCCGCATTGCACGGCCACGCTTTAGAGACCAGATAGCGCCTAGAAATGGCATGCCGCCTCCCCCCCCGGGCGGCCAGGAGATACCACTTGCTTTACAACGCCTACGAATTGCAGCGCACCATGCTCAGCGGCGCGGCGGCCTGGGCTTCGGTCGGCGCCGAGCTCTTGACGAATCCTTCCCTTCCCATGGGTTACATGGGCTTCGGCCCCTACATGGCCTCGGCCCTCGACGTGTTTGCACATGCGACCGCACCGCGCGGGAAACCCACCTTCGACATCGAATCGGTCGAGGTCGACGGGACGCTGCACGCGGTTACCGAATCGATTGTCCTGCACCGCCCCTTCGGCAACCTGCTGCGCTTCGAGCGCGCGGGGCTTCCCAAGGACGCCCCGCGCCTCCTGATCGCGGCCCCCATGAGCGGCCACTACGCGACGCTCCTGCGCGGCACGGTCGCGCGGATGGTGGAAAGTAGCGTGGTCTACATCACCGACTGGGCCGACGCGAAGATGGTGCCCGAAAGCGAAGGCCGCTTCGATCTCGACGACTATATCGACTACCTGATCGGGTTCCTGGAATTCATCGGCCCCAACACGCACATGCTCGCCGTGTGCCAGCCCTCGGTGCCCGCCTTTGCGGCGGCCGCCGTCATGGGCAAGCACAAGAACCCGTGCCGCCCGGCCACGCTCACCATGATGGGCGGCCCCATCGACACCCGCGAGGCGCCCACCAGCGTCAACGACGTGGCGATGAACCAGCCGCTGTCGTGGTTCAAGCACAACGTCATTGCCACCGTGCCGCTGTCCTATCCGGGCGCGGGCCGTGAGGTCTATCCCGGCTTTCTTCAGCTCGCCGGCTTCATGGCGATGAACCTGGGCAACCACATGATGAGCCACTACGGCATGTTCAAGCACCTCGTCGAAGGCGACGGGGAAAGCGCGGGCGCGACCAAGGCCTTCTACGATGAATACCGCTCGGTCTGCGACATGACCGCCGACTTCTACCTGCAGACGGTCGAGCACGTCTTCCAGAAGCACTCGCTGCCCAAGGGCGAGTTCGTCCACCGCGGCGAGGTAATCGATCCGGGCGCGATCCGCGACACCGCGCTGCTTGCCGTCGAGGGTGAGAAGGACGACATCTCCGGCATCGGCCAGACCCGCGCGGCGCTGCACCTTGCGCCCAACCTGCCCGAGGCGAAGAAGCGCTACTACCTCGCCGAGAAGGTCGGCCACTACGGCATCTTCAACGGCTCGAAGTGGCGCGGGCGCATTGCCCCCGTGCTCGAGGACTGGATGCGCACACACCCCGCAGTCGAGACCGACAAGAAGGCGAGCAAGGCCAAGGCCTGATCGCCAGGTCCTCGCGGATCGGCACAAGGAGCCGGGGCAGGCGACAGGACGCCTTCCCGGCTCGCCGATCCGCACGCCTGCCCGCTGGCGCAAGGGCGCCCGGCGTGGTATTTTGCGCACCATGACCCCACTGCTTGGCCGACGACATTTCCTCCACGGCAGCCTCGGCGCCGGGCTTGCGCTGACCCTTCCGGGCCGGGCACTGGCCGCGACCACGCCCGCCGCCGCTGCCTCCACCACGCCCTATGAACGCCGCGTGCTCGAAGCCGCGCACACACAGGCCGCGCGCGTCGGCGATGCGGTGTGGCGCAAGGACATCGTGGGCATGGCCGATTTCGCCCTGCCCTCGTGGAAGCCGCGCCTGCACTTTGCCAACCTGGAGAACGGCACGGTCCGCTCGTTCCTGCTCGCCCACGGGCGCGGCTCGGACCCGGAGCACAGCGGCTGGCTACAGTCCTTCTCGAACGAGCCGGGATCGCTCGCCACCTCGCGCGGGGCCTTCCTCACCTGCGAGTGGTACAAGGGCAAGTACGGCACCTCGATCCGCCTCGTTGGCCTCGATGACGACAACTCCGCCGCGCTCGAACGCCTGATCGTGGTCCACCCGGCCTGGTACGCCGATGCCGCGATGCTCGACAAGTACGGCAAGCTGGGCCGCAGCGAGGGCTGCTTCGCGATGGGCGATGCCGATTTCAAGCAGGCGCTCTGGCACCTCTCGGGCGGACGCCTGCTCTATGCGGATCGCATCGGCGAGGACTGACGCGGCGGGGACTGAATGCCCCGGATGTTAAGGACCATAAGTCCCGAAATTGCCGTTTTTCACCCCGAAAATTCGCTTGGCGACCATTCCCGCAATTAACCGGCGCGTTTGTTAGACAGTCATCAGACCCGGTGATACGCGCCCGGCCATGGAGAAAAACCTCACGGCCCTCAAGCAGGAGGCACCCACCGACGCTCGTCAGGTCCGTTCGCGCAAGGCGCTGAACGCGGCCCTGCTCGACCTGCTGGCCCAGCGCACCTTCGACGAGCTCACCATTCGCGAGATCACCGCGCGGGCGGGCACCGGCTACGCGACGTTTTTCCGGCACTTCAGCACCAAGGAAGCGCTGCTCTCCGACCTCGTCGTCGACCCCATCGACGAACTGCTCACCCGCACGCTCGCCCTGCTCGACAGGCCACGGACCAGCGATGGACCGGGCGTGCGCGAACTGTGCGCCTGGGTCGCGGGCAACCGCGGGTTCTGGGCCCCGCTCCTCACCGGAGGCGCGGCCGGGCTCGTGCGTTCGGAATTCCTGCGCCAGGCCCGGGAACGGGCCGCAGCCGGCCATGGCCTCCACCGCGAGGACACCTGGCTTCCCGGCGACCTCGCGCTGGTCCACGGGGTCAGCTCGGTCATCGGCGTGCTCACCTGGTGGCTGCGCCAGGGCGAAGACGGCAGCCTCGAGCAGGTTGCCATGATCCTCGAACGCATGGTAATTGCCCCGATCACGCAGGACACGGCTGTCGAGACAACGCTGTCCTGAGAACCGGACACCACCGGACGACAGACCACGGGCGCCACCAACGCATGACACAATCCGAGATCGCGGCGCCTTTTGCCGAGATTGCCGACGCCGACTGGCCGACTTTCGGCTGGAGCGATGATATTCGCCCCGCGCTCGCGCGCGCGCTCGAGGCCGGGCAACCCGCCGCCCTGGCGACGCTCTACAAGGTCGAGGGCAGCGCCCCGCGCGGCCCCGGCTCGCAGATGCTCTTTACCGCCCAGGACACCGACGCGGCGCGCATTGCCGCGAGCGGCTACTTCTCGGGCGACTGCATCGAGGGCGATGTGGCGAGCCACGCCGCCGCCGTGCTGACAGATGGCCAGCCGCGCCGCCTTCACTACGGCACCGGCAGCCCCTGGATCGACATCCGCCTGCGCTGCGGCGGCGCGCTCTTCATCCTGGTCGAGCGTATCGCGCCCGATTGCCCGGCCGCGAAGGCCCTGATCGACCATGCCCGCACCCGCACCTCGTGCCGCTGGATCAGCGATGGCACCACCCGCCGGGTCGAAAGTGGCCGTGGTCCGCTGCTGGAGCTGGAAGACGCCGACACGGTGCGCCTCGCACGCCGCTTCGATCCGCCGCGCCGCCTGATCGTCTCGGGCGGAGACCCCGGCGCCCTTGCTGCCGCGCAATTGGCCGCGCTCAGCCAGTTCGAGACCATTCTCGTGCGCCCCGATGGCCCGGCCAGCCCGCCGCCCTTCCCGGTCGCGCAGTACCGCCGCGAGGACCCGGCCCGCGCGCTGGAGCAGCTCGGCCTCGACCGCTGGACCGCCTATCTCGGCGCCACGCACGAGGACCATCACGATCTGGGCGGATGTCTCGCCGCGCTTCGCGGGCAGGCAGGCTACGTGGCCATGATCGGCGCGCGTTCGCGCGCCCCGGCCCGCCTTGCCGCGCTGGAAGCAGCTGGCGCGAACCCGGACGAGCTCGCGCGCCTGCGCCTCTCGCCCGGCATCACGGGGCTTGGCAAGGCGCCCTGGGAAGTCGCCACCGGGATCATCGCCGAGATCATGCAAGCGCTCAACCCCGCCGGAGAGCGCGCCTGAGCGCGGCCACCACCCCGTCCGCGCGCGCCGCGCTCGTCCTGGCGGCGGGCTCGGCACGGCGGTTTGGCTCGGACAAGCTGTCCGCAACCTTCGAGGGCGAGCCGCTGGTCCACCACGCCATCCGCACAGCCTGCGCCGCGCCGGTGGATAGGGTGCTCGTTGCCGCGCGCCCCGACCTCGACCTTTCACAATGGCAGGCGCCCGAAGGGGCCCCGCCCGTCACGATCCTGCGCGTGGAGAGCGCAGCGCTGTCCACCACGATCAAGGCGGGCGTCGCCGCGCTGGGCGATGTAGATGCGCTCTTCGTGTTCCTGGGCGACATGCCGCGCGTACCCAGCGAAGAAGCCGCGCATCTGGCCCGGATCCTAGCTGACAACTTCGCCGCCTTTCCGCGCCATGGGGGCAAGCCCGGCCATCCGGTCCTGCTCTCCGCGCGCGCGCTGGCGCACGTTCCCACGCTCACGGGCGATGCCGGTGCCGGACAGATCCTGCGCGGGCGAACCGACGTGGTCTTTCACGAGACCCAGGATTTCGCCGTCCGGCTCGACATCGACCGCCCGGAAGACCTTGCGCGCCTCAAGCACGAGGCCGAAGACTGAGACTCAGGCGTTGCCCGTCTGGCTGGCAAGAAGCCCCGGATCGATGCCCTCGTGCTTCCACGCGCCCGCCCAGCGCGCCTCGGGCGCGGTATCGAAGAGAACCTCGCGGCTACCTTGCGCGGCGTACCAGCCGTGGTGGCGCATTTCCTCTTCCAGCTGCCCCGGCGCCCAGCCCGCATAGCCCAGCGCCATGACCCACTGGCTCGGCCCGCGCCCCTGGGCAATCGCGCGCAGGATGTCCATCGAGGCCGAGAGCGCGCACAAGGGGCCATCTTCGGCGTGAACCTCGATCGAGTCCCCGCCGCCCCAGTCGAGCGAATGCAGCACGAACCCGCGCCCCGGCTCCACCGGACCGCCGTTCAGCACCGCGCAGTCAGGTGCAAGTGCCGTGTCGAGACCAAGATCGTCGAGAATGGCGTGGAAGGTCACGCCCTCGCGCACCTCGCCCACGTTGATGCCCAGCGCGCCGTGTTCGTCGTGCACGCACAGCACGTTGACCGAACGCTCGAAACGCGGATCGAACATGCCCGGCATGGCCAGGAGCATGCGGCCGGCAAGATACTGTCCTTCCATCACTCCGACAGACTCTACGCGTCTGTCCGCGCGCGACAAGGTGCAAGTCCTCCTTTTCGCCCGCGCGGGGTGAATAAAATCCCGCCAAGGGGTTGTTCGCGCTGCATCGGCAATTAAGCCTGCCCGGATCATGAAAACGACAAGAATGCACAGCCTTTACGGCACCACCGCCCTCGTTCTCGGCCTCGTTGCAAGCAGCAGCGCGCTGGCCGCGGACGCCGAGGCCCCCACGGCGATGGAGAGCGCCGATGCAGGGCCCATCATCGTCACCGGCCACGGCCTTGCCGAAAGTCCGGCGACTGTCGCCTACGATGTCGAGACCATCGCGCGCGACGAGCTTGTGTCCAGCGCCTCGGGCCGGATCGAGGATGTCCTCTCCTCGGTCGCGGGCTTCCAGCAGTTCCGCCGCTCCGACAGCCGCTCCTCGAACCCGTCTGCACAAGGCGCGACACTGCGCGCGCTGGGCGGCAATGCATCGAGCCGCGCGCTGGTTCTCCTCGACGGCGTGCCCGTCTCCAACCCCTTCTTCGGCTACGTGCCTTTCACCGCGCTCGCGCCCGAGCGCCTGTCCTCGGTGCGCGTGACGCGTGGCGGCGGCGCGGGCGCCTTTGGCAGTGGCGCGATCTCGGGCACGATCGAGCTGATGAGCGCAGGCCCTGAGACGCTTGGCGCCTTTTCCGGCACCGCGCTCGTCAACGACCGGGGCGGCACGCAAGGCTCGGCCAGCACCGCGCAGAAACTGGGCAAGGGCTTTATCGTGGCGGGCGTGCAATGGGACCGGGGCCAGGGCTTCTGGACGACCCCTAAGGACCAGCGCGTGGACGCCTCCGCGCGCGCAGCCTACGAGAGCCTGTCCGGCTCGCTGCGTGCAGTCGCCCCGCTGGGCGAGACACTGGAGATCCAGGCCTCGGCCCTTGTCTACGACGACCAGCGCACGCTGCGCTTCGAGGATGCGGACAGCTCGGCCTCGGGCCAGCAGGCCAGCCTTCGCCTCGTAGGCCGGGGCGAATGGCAGTTCGACGTTCTGGGCTACGTGCAGGCGCAGGACTTTTCCAACCGCGTGATCAGCTCCACCCGCTTCGTGCGCGCGCTGGAACAGATCAAGACGCCCACGCTCGCAACCGGCGGCAAGTTCGAACTGCGCCCGCCGGTAGGCGCCGACCACGTGCTGCGCCTGGGCGCCGATATCCGCCTTGTCGGCGGGCACCTTGCCGAAGCGCCCTACAGCACCTTCACCGGCCAGCAGACCGCCTTTCGCCGCGCGGGCGGCGACCAGTCGGACTTCGGGCTCTTCATCGAGGACGACTGGACGCTGGGCGACCTCGTCCTCACCGCAGGCGCGCGCGCGGACCGCTGGACGATCCGCAACGGCTTCTACCGCGAACTGGATGGCGAGGGTGCGCTCAACGAGGACACCCGCCACCCCGACCGTTCGGGCTGGGACGGGAGCTTCCGAGGCGGCGCACTGTGGACGGTGAGCCCTGCGATCCGCCTGCGCGCAGCGGCCTACACCAGCCTGCGCCTGCCCACATTGAACGAACTCTACCGCCCCTTCGTGGTCTTCCCGGTGACCACCAACGCCAACGCCGATCTCGCCCCCGAGAAGCTGCGCGGCTATGAAGCCGGGGTGGAGCTGACGCCCGCCGAGGGTCTGCGTCTTGCCGTCACCGCCTTCGACAACAAGGTGAAGAACGCGATCGCCAACGTCACGCTCGATGAAACGACGCGCCAGCGCCAGAACGTCGATGCCATCCGCGCGCGCGGGATCGAGGCCACCGCGGCACTGACCTTGGGGACCGTCAGCTTCGACGGCTCGCTCGCCTGGACCGATGCCAAGGTCGAGGCCCAGGGCATCCAGGCCGCGCTCGACGGGATGCGTCCCTCGCAGGTTCCGCGCCTCGCCGCGAGCGCCACGCTGGGCTGGAAGCCGCGCGCGGGCTGGCATCTGGCCGCCACGCTGCGCCATGTCGGCAAACAGTACGAGGACGACCAGGAAAGCCAGCCGCTGCGCGCCGCGACCACGCTCGATGCCTTCGCGCAGGTTCCGCTGGCAGGCCCGCTCGCGCTGATCCTGCGCGGCGAGAACCTGTTCGACGAGACCATCGTCACGCGCAACCAGTCGGGCTCGATGGACCTTGGCCGTCCCCGCACCCTCTGGGCGGGCTTTCGGGTGGAGATTTGATGTCCCGGCACTGGTACTTGCCCTGAGAGGTCCCTAAATACACCGGCCATGTCCCGCCTGACCGTCAACGAACGTCCCGTCGAATTCGACATGGACCCGCAGACCCCGCTGCTGTGGGCGCTGCGCGATGCCGCGAACCTGACCGGCACCAAGTACGGCTGCGGCAATGGCGACTGCGGCGCCTGCACCGTCCATGTCGACGGGGCGGCGCTGCGCGCCTGCCTCATCACCCTGGCCGAGTGCGAGGGCCGCTTCGTCACCACCATCGAGGGCCTTGCGCGCGACCGCTCGCACCCGGTGCAGCAGGCCCTGGTGGCCGAACAGGCGATCCAGTGCGGCTTCTGCACGCCGGGCATCGTCATGGCGGCCGCCGCGCTTCTCAAGGCCAATGCCAACCCGAGCGAGGCCGAGATCGCGGCCGCCATCCCGAACCTGTGCCGCTGCGGCGTGACACCCCGCCTCGTGCGCGCCATTTCGCGCGCTGCGCGCGTCCTTCGCCGCGAAGAGACGATCAGCGCCGCGCCCGCGCCGGGCATCCCCACCGACGCCGCCGCGCGCAACGTACCCGCGCTGACGCCCGGCGATACGCCCCAGACCCGTTCCCATCCCGCGGCCCGCCCCACGGCGGACCGCCCAGCCACCTGAGGAGAGATCCATGAAGGCCACCATCTGGCACAACCCCAAGTGCGGCACCTCGCGCAAGACCCTCGCCATTCTGGAAGAGACGCCGGGCGTCGAGGTCGAGGTCGTCGAGTACCTCAAGACCCCGCCGAGCGCGGACAAGCTCGCCCAGCTCTACAAGGACGCCGGGATCACCCCGCAGGCGGGTCTGCGCACGCGCGGCACCGATGCCATCGAGCGCGGTCTTCCCGAAGCCTCGGACGCCGATGTGCTGGCCGCGATGGCCGCCGAACCGATCCTCATCGAGCGCCCGCTGGTCGAGACCGACAAGGGCGTGCGGCTGTGCCGTCCGCAGGAAAAGGTCGCCGAAATCCTGTAAGAACGAAGCGGTTATAAACCCGCTTCACCCCGCCCTGCCTTGCAATGCGACGGCTAATCTGCCACCGCAAGGCACATCCATGACACAGAAGAACCGCGAGGTTACGCGCCAGCATGTCCAGCACTGAGCTTGCCCGGGAGGCCCTGCCCCAAAGGATCAAGCGTAAAGTCAAGAACGCCCTAGGCCCCTGGGGCGTCTTCCTCGAAGGGTTCGTCCGCCATCCGGTCATGGTCGGCTCGATCGTTCCCTCTTCGCGGTTCGTGATCCGCAAGATGCTGGCGCCTGTCGATTGGGACAACTGCAAGCTCTTCGTCGAATACGGCCCGGGCGTGGGCACCTTCTGCCAGCCCGTGCTCGACCGCCTGCCGCGCGACGGCATGCTGCTGGTCATCGACACCAACCCGGACTTCATCGAGTATCTGCGCCGCACGATCACCGACAGCCGCTTCGTTGCGGTGCTCGGCTCGGCCGCCGACGTCGAGGACATCGTCAAGGCGCATGGCCACGAGAAGGCCGACTACGTGCTGTCCGGCCTGCCTTTCTCGACCCTGCCCGATGGCGTGGGTCCGGCCATCGCCGCGGCCACGCACCGCGTGATCCGCAAGGGCGGCGCGTTCCTGGTCTACCAGTTCACGCCGCGCGCGCGCGACTTCATGGCCCGCCACTTCACGCGCATCGACAGCGGCCTTGAAGTGATCAACGTGCCGCCGTGCTGCATGTTCTGGGGCTGGAAGGACGAGGACTGAGCCCTCGCCTTCCCGCACGGCACTCCACATACGAAAAGGCCCGCCCGACCATCCGGTCCGGCGGGCCTTTTCGTAGGGAGGCCACGGGAAGCCTCAGTCGAAGAGGCTGGCCTGCCCGTCGGGCGTGGCGCGCGAAAGCTGGGCGTGCACGCGCACCAGCACCGCGACCAGCAGCACGTTGCTGACCGCCCCGATCAGCCCGGCGACGACGCCGGCCAGGAAGTTCGTCACAGCGCCCGCCCCGAAGACGAGCGAGAGCGGGGTGACGAGCAGCAGCGAGACCATGAAGCTGATCGCCAGGTATCCCAGCATCAGCAGCGCGTAGAAGCCCAGGAGACGCGGCGTGTGCCCGCCCGTCAGCTCCCACGATCGGCGCATGGCCGCCACCGGGTTCGAGAGACCCTCGCGCACGATTACGGGGACCAGCAGCGAGAGGCGCACCGCCGACCAGATCGACACGCCGAACAGGCCCATCAGCATGACCACGCCGCCCAGCGAAGCCCCGGCCGTGCCCGCCACCAGCGAGCCAAGCGCGACCAGGAGGCCCAGCACGAAGGAGACCAGCGTGATCCCCACGATGTAAAGAAGGCTCGTGCCGATCAGCGTGGGCAGAGCGCGAAGGGCCACCGAGATCGCCTCACCCACGCTTGGCCGTCCGCCCACGCCCAGGATCACCGCGACGGCGAGATAGCCCACGAACTGGACCAGCATGCCCCCGATCCCGAAGGCGAGGATCGTGCCCAGGTTCGCCGAAATCAGTGCCTCAAGCCCCTCGCTATCCTGCGCCAGCGCCATCATCTGCTGCTGGATGTCGGCCAGGAACACGCTGGAAAGCAGCGCGGGCAGCAGGAAGAAGACGCCCGCGAGCGCCATCAGCACATCGCGGTTGGCGCGGACTCTGGCCACGGCCTCGTTCCAGGCCAGGTTGCTGTCGAACTGCATTGCCATCTCCTTCTCGCCCCTCGCCTTCTCGCGCCGGGCGTCATCTCGCAATCGCGGTCTTAGGGATAGTTGCCTTGTGAATCCACTTGATATGAACGCACGGAAGGGCCACGCAGCGAGGCATGAACACCATCCAGACTCTGCCCGGGGACATCGAACTGCGCATCAGCCGCGAGCCTGTCCCCTACCGTGAGGCGCTGGCCGAGATGACCGAGCGCAACGCCGCGATTGCCGCGGGCGAAGCGCGCGAACTGATCTGGTTTCTCGAACATCCGCCCGTCTACACCGCCGGCACCAGCGCGGCCGTCTCCGACCTGCTCGACCCCCGCTTCGAGGTGGTCGAGGCCGGGCGCGGCGGGCGCTACACCTACCATGGCCCGGGCCAGCGCGTGGTCTATGTCCTGCTCGACCTCAGGAAGCGCGCGCGCGATGCGCGCGGCTTCGTCCATGCGCTCGAAGGCTGGGTGATCGACACCCTCACCGACTTCGGCGTCGAGGGCTTCCGCAGCGAGGGGCGCATCGGCATCTGGACTAGGGACATCGACGGGCGCGAGGCCAAGATCGGCGCCATCGGCGTGCGCATCCGCAAGTGGGTGACGATGCATGGCTTTGCGGTCAACATTCACCCCGACCTCGCCCACTTCACCGGCATCGTGCCCTGCGGGATCGAGGAGTTCGGCGTGACCAGCCTCAAGCGGCTGAACAAGGACGCGGAATTCGACGTGTGGGACACGGCGCTGCTCGCACGGGCCGACGCCTTCCTCGGCGCGCTCGAAACCCGCTGTCCCAAGGAGACCCCGGCATGATCTGCATTTCAATGCGCCGCGCCGCCGCGCTGGGGCTCGCCCTTCCGCTCCTCGCCGGGCTTGCCGCCTGCAAGGACGATGCGCGCGAGGCGCCCGCCGCCGAGGCTGCACAAGGCGCCGAACTGCTGGAGCGCTCGGTCGACGATGCCATGCCCGCCTACGACCAGCGCCGCTCCAAGGCGCCGCTCGCCGAACCGGAACTGGCCGAACCCAACCAAAGCTCGGCATCGCCTGCGCCCGTGCAGGATACCGAGGACACCGCCGGGGACACCACCGAGGACGGGGCTCCCGCACCGCAGGAGCCCTCCGCGCCTGAAGAGGACGCCGCTTAAGCGGGGCGCAGGATCGGCTGGCGGCGCAGGTCTTCCCCGCCCCGGCCATCGCGCTCGAACATCGCAATCGTGCGCCGCGCCAGGGCGAGGTGCGAGCGGTCGATCATCCGTCCGCGCAAGGGCAGCGAGCCCACATGCGGGTTGCCTTCAAAGGCGGCGACCACATCGCGCGCCTCGACCAGTTCCTCTACCGAGGGAGTGAAGGCGGCGTTGATCGTGGGAATTTGTGCGGGATGGATCGCGAACATCCCCGAGAAGCCGTCCGCGCGCGCGCCTTGCGCCGCCGTGTTCGTGCCGGCCTCATTGTCGAAATCGTCAAACGGCGCGTCGATGGCCATGACATCGCCGGCATGGGCGCTGAGCAGCGCCTGCACGCGCACGAAGCGGGCCGTATCGCTCCAGGCGCCCTGGAGCGTGCGCACCGCCTGGCCGCCCATGGCCGCGCTGAGGCCCGCCGCATTCCAGGTGAGGCCGACGACACGCTGATGGGCCGAAGAGGCGTATTCCGCGATCCGCAGTGCCGCGCCCGGCGTCTCGCCGACAACCGGCATGATCCGCGTGGAATTGGCAGCAAGCCCCAGCGACTGCTCGAATTCGTAGACTTCGCTGGCCAGTTGGCGCACCGTTTCCGGGCCTGTGGCCTTGGGCAGGATCACCCCATCGGGCGCAAACGGCATCACCGCGGCCAGATCCTCGCGCACATAGCCCGATTCCATGCTGTTGAGCCGCACCCAGCGGCCCATGCGCTGCTGCTCGATGACATGCTGGCGATGTGCCGAGAGCCAGCCTGCGGCAAGGTCGCGCGCGCGCGCCTTCTCACTCACCGGTACGGTGTCCTCCAGGTCGATCACGACGATGTCCGCGCCCGTCCCGATTGCCGTGCCGAGACGTTCTTCACTGTTGCCCGGAACGAGGAGCCAGGACCTCGATTTCATGCCCATTGGTGCCCCATGCCCATTCATGCCCTTGCGGTTATGCCCCAAGCGCGCCCCTTACGCGCTTCGGACCGCAGTCTAGCGCGCGCACAGTTAACACTTCCTGCAATTGAGCCTCGGCCGCGCGACGAAGGCCATCGGCAAGGAGCCTGCGAGAACTATCGCCCGCGCCCTCCCCCAAATCGCCGCGATCAGAGCGCCTTTTCGTAGATCGCGTATTCGCGGTTGATCTGGCTGTCGATGGCGTCGGCGATGGCGACCATGCCCTGGTTGTCATCGAGGATCCAGCCGATCTCGGCCCGCTTCGCCCCGAACTTGGCGGTGGCCGAGCGGCGGATGAACTCGATCATCATGAAGGCGAGCTGGCTCGCGAGGCGCGAGGATTGCAGCTTCTTGCGCACGCCCATCAGCGGCACGCGCATGTCCGCCGGATAGGGGCGCCGCAGCCACAGCAGCAGCTTGATGAGGCCCAGCACGCCCGGCTTGCCCCTGGCCCCGTTCACCCGCTTCTGGATGCCGTTGAGGTCCGGCAGGGTCATCATGAAGGCCACCGGCTCGCCCTCGTACTCGGCGATGCGGATGAGCTCGGGATGGACCAGCGGCTTCAGGGCCTTGCCGGTGTGCGCGATCTCTTCTTCGGTAAAGGGCACGAAGCCCCAGTTGTCCGACCAGGCATCGTTGAGGATCTCGCAGATGATCCCGGCGTCGCGGTCGAAATGCTTGAGATCGGCGTTGCGGATCGTGATCTTGGCGTTCTTCTCGCCCGAGGCGACGATGCGCTGGATGAGCTTGGGGAAGTCCTTGGTCACGTCCAGGTCATAGGTATAGAGCGTCTTCGCGCGGGTGTAGCCCTCGCTCTCGATCCAGCCCTGGTAGGCCGCGTTGTGGTGCCCCATCATCACCATCGGCGAATGGTCGTGGCCCTTGACCAGAAGGCCCGGCTCTTCCCAGACCGAGAGGTTCATGGGCGCCAGCACCCGGGTCATGCCCTCGCGGCGCAGCCAGCCCTCGGCCGTGTCGATCAGCGCCTTGGCAACCTCGGCGTCCTCGGCCTCGATCGCGCCCCAGTTGCCCGTGCCCGGTCCCATGCCCTGCTCGACCGGCTGTTTCAGCGCCAGTTCATCGATCTGCGCCGATATGCGCCCCACGACGCGGCCCTCGCGGCGCGCCAGGAACAGCTGGTGGCGGGCATGGTCGAAGAACGGGTTCTTGCCGGGCGTGAACTTGGCGATCTCCTCCGAGCGCAGGTTCGCGACCCAGTTTTGATCTGACGCATTGAGTCGATAACTGCAATCGACAAAGGCAGCCCGGTCGGCCTTGCTCGAAACCGGAGTGATGACTAGTTCGGCTTTGGCCACGATCCTGCCTTTGTTTGCGTGTAGGAAATGGGAATGAATTGAGGCGAACTGCGACCGGAACCGGTCTTTTGTCAAGCGGCGTACACGGTGAGGCTGTGCACGCCCAGGGCGAAAGGCGCCCGTTCCCGCCCCCGGATCGCCCCGACCTCGCGAAGGTCACAAGTGGAATTGATGAAATGAGTGCCCAGGAAGCCCTTGAAGTGAACCCGCAGCCTTGTGAAGGCGCCGCCGCCGCGCCCACACAGGCGCGCGTGCGTGCCGTCGCGCCGGGAACGGTCGGGAGCTGGCATGCCCAGATCCCGGAAGACCGCGCGATGCTGCGCGCCGCCGCCCAGTTGACGCGCGACATCGCCAAGGCCCGGCCCGAAATCTACTGGCCCGACATGCTCGGCTCGGCCGCGCTGGGCTATGCCGCGCTCGCAGGCGCAATCCTGGTGGAGAACACCGTGCTCGCCGTGGCGCTGGGCCTGTTCGCCTCCATCGCGCTCTACCGCGCACTGCTCTTCATCCATGAAATCACCCACATGCACCGCGATGCCCTGCCGGGTTTCCGCTTTGGCTGGAACTTGCTGGTGGGCATCCCGATGCTGATCCCCTCGTTCATGTACGAGGGCGTCCACGCTCAGCACCATTCGCGCAAGCGCTACGGCACCATCGCCGATCCCGAATACCTGCCGCTCGCGCTGATGAAGCCCTGGAGCCTGCCGGTCTTCGCGCTGACCGCGATCCTGCTGCCGCCGGCCCTGCTCATCCGCTCGGCCATTCTGGTGCCGCTCGGCGTCATCATCCCGCCGCTGCGCACGCTGGTCTGGGAGCGCGCCTCCGCGCTGGCCATCAACCCCAGCTACCGCCGCGAGAAACCCAAGGGCGACTTTGCCCGCATGGTCTTCTGGCAGGAACTGGGCTGCTCGGTCTGGGCCATGGCCGTCCTTGCTGCCAGCTTCACCTACGGCTGGCGCCCGCTCCTCATCGCCCTTTCGGTGGTCTCGCTCACCGCCTTCCTCAACCAGGTTCGCACGCTCGTCGCGCACCTGTGGGAGAACGAGGGCGAGGAAATGACCCTGACCGCACAGTACCTCGATTCGGTGAACGTGCCCCCGCCGGGCTTCCTCTCGCCGCTCTGGGCGCCCGTCGGCCTGCGCTTCCACGCGCTGCACCACCTGCTGCCCTCGATGCCCTACCACTCGCTGACCGAGTGCCACCGGCGCCTCAGCGCGCACCTCGGCCTGGAATCGACCTACGAGAAGGCGAGCTACCCCGGCCTCCTGCCGCTGCTCGGACGGCTCGTGCGCGGGACGATGTCGCGGCGTTGAGGGTTCCTCTCATGCACACGAAAAAGCCGGCGCAGCGCCGGCTTTTTTTGTAGAGAGTTCCGAGGGCCATCGCCCTCGGGCTCCCAAAACTGTCAAGCTCACCATTCTCACGCCACGTTGGCGCGCGTAAGGTGGGGTCGCCCATTTGGGGGTCCAAGGGGCGATGGCCCCTTGAATCTGTACTGGTTCTATTCCTCGGTCCGCACCAGCACCGCTTCGCCGATAAGGGCGAAGAGAACAAACGGCGCCCAGGCCGCAACCAGCGGGGGGTAGCCGCCGAAGTTGCCCATCGCGAGCGCCGCGTTGTCGAGTACGAAGTAGGCAAAGCCCAGCGCCATGCCCGCGATCGAGCGGATCAGGAGCTGGCCCGAACGGGCAAGGCCGAACCCCGCGACAGCGCCCAGCAGCGGCATCAGGATCGAGGCCATGGGCCCGGAAATCTTGTGCCACCAGGCCGCTTCGAGCGAGCTTGTCCGGCGCCCGGCGACGCGCAGCGCCTCGATCGAAGTGCTGAGCGTGAAGATGTCCTGCGAATTGGCATCGACCTTGGACAGCGTCACCTTGCCCGGCGTCACGTCCTTCGCGACGATCACCGCGGGGACCTGGGTGGTCGTGGTGGTTTCCACTTCGAAGACGGTCGCGTTCGCCATCTTCCAGCCCGGATTGGCGTAAGTTGCGCGGTCCGCGCGCACCTGCTGGACGATCATGTCGTTCTCATCGCGCGCGTAGAACGTGACGCCGTTGAGGATCAGTCCGGCCCCCTCGCCCGTCATCGTGCGCGCGGTCATCAGGTCCTGCCCGTCGGCGAAGTAGATATTGCTGCGCACGCCCGAATCTTCGGGCACCGGGCCATAGTCCACCGAGCTCCAGGCATCGAGCGTCGCCGTCGCGCGGGTCACCACGCGCTCGTTGAAGACAAAACTGATCCCGGCGATCACCGTCGCGCTCATCAGGAGCGGTGCCAGGATCTGGTGCGCGGAGAGCCCCGCCGCCTTCATCGAGATGACTTCGCTGTTCTGGTTGAGCGTGGCCAGCGTGATGATCGTCGCGAGCAGCACCGAATAGGGCAGAAAGCGCGCGATCAGCTGCGGAACGCGCAGCGAGACGTAGTAGAGAAGCTGCGATTCGCCATTGCTGGGATAGGCCAGGATGTCGCCGCTCTCCCCCAGGAGGTCGAGCACCTGGAGCACCAGGACCAGCATCACCAGCATCGCCGCGATGCGGGTCACGAACAGGCGTGCAAGATAGAGCGTCAGGGTACGCGAGGGGAAGAATTCCAACTGCATCTCAATTCTGGTCCTGCGGCTCGGGCAGGACCGGGCCGTGGCTGCGACGACGGCGGCGCAGAAGCGACTTCAGGCGCTTGGTGAGCATCTCGAAGCCCTTCTCCAGCCAGCCGATGGCCTGGCCGCCGGGCACGTAGGCCACGCGGTAATACATCCACAGGATCAGCCCGGCGAGCACGAGGAACGGCCCCCACAGGCCGATCACCGGATCGATCCGGCCGAGCGCGGCGACGTCGCTCGCGTACTGGTTGACCTTGTGGTAGGCGACGATGATCACGATCGAGACGAACAGGCCGAGCGAGGAGGTCGAGCGCTTGGGCGGGATCGCGAGCGCCACCGCCAGCAGCGGCAGCAGCAGCATCATTACCACTTCGACCATGCGGTAGTTGAAGTTGGCCTTGCTGGAGGCGCGTTCCTCGGCGGTCTGCGGACTGTCCTTGTTCCAGCCCAGCTGCATCAGTTCGGGCAGCAGGTACTCGCGGCTCTGGCCGCCGCGCTGGCGGAAATTCTCGATCGCGGGCAGATCGATCGGCAGGTCGTGCCGGGTAAAGGAGAGGACGCGCGGCGCATCGCCGGGCATGTCCTGGATGATCTGGCCGTTTTCGAGCCGCAGGATGATCGTGTCGGGCGAGCCCTGGAGCGCCATGAAGCGGCCCTCGCGCGCCGAGATCGAGAGCACCTGGCCCTTGGAGTTGGCAACGCGCGCGAAGATACCCATGAGGCGGCGCCCCTCGTCCTCGCTGGCATCGATGCGCAAGGCAATGCGGTCCTCCAGCGTGGTGAACTCGCCCACCTTGATCGACGCGCCGAGCGCGCCCGACTGCAGCTCGTAGTTGAGCTCTTCGTAGTAGTAGCGCGAGAGCGGCTGGAGGTAGCCGACGATGGCGAAGTTCACCCCCACGAGCACAAGCGTGATCATGTAGGGCACGCGCAGCATGCGGGTGTAGCTGAGGCCCACCGCGCGCATCACGTCGAGTTCGCTCGAAGTCGCAAGCTTGCGGAAGGCGAGCAGGATGCCGAGCATGAGGCCGAGCGGGATCGCCAGGCTCGCGTACTCGGGCAGCATGTTGACGAGAAGCTTGAAGACAACGCCGACCGGCCCGCCTTCGGTTGCCACGAAGTCGAACAGGCGCAGCATCTTGTCGAGCACCAGCAGCGAGGCGGCGAGCACGAAGATGCCCAGCATCGGCATGAGCACGAGGCGCAGGATATAGCGGTCTATGGCGTTCAGAAATTTCACGTAGTCGTCATCACAGCGCCGGGTTCGCCATGGGCCTTAACGGCTCGTTCGCCTCGGGAAAAGCGAATTGTCGAGCCTGCCGCGCGCGCCGCGATGCGTTCCAGGCAAAAGGGATGCAATCGAGAGGCATGTCGAAAACCCCGAAAGGGAAAGGACATGTCCAACGAACATGCGCCGCGCGCGTTCCCTGCCCCCACGCGTGCGGCCATACCCAGCGAGGCCGAACCGCACGAGAACTGGCAAACCTGGCCGCTCAGGCCTTTTCCAGCGTGCACTGGAGCGGATGCTGGTTCTGCCGGGCGAAATCCATCACCTGGTTCACCTTGGTTTCCGCGATCTCATAAGGAAATATCCCGCAGACACCGACGCCCTTCTGGTGGACATGAAGCATCACGCGGGTGGCCTGTTCGAGGTCCATGTGGAAGAAGCGCTTGAGGACCATCACGACGAACTCCATCGGCGTGTAGTCGTCGTTCAGCATCAGGACCTTGAACTGGCTCGGCTTCTTGGGCTTGGCGCGGGTCTTGGTGGCGATGCCGACCTGATCGTCGTCACCTGTACCGGGTCCGTCCTCCCCCGCCCCGGTGGCGACAAGAGGGGATACGCGGTGCAACAGGGAATCGTCGAAGGGGTAAGCCATAGAGCCTGAATATCGCAAAGGGAGCCTCTTTCGACAAGACGCTCCCTTGGATGGATTACCGGATATGCGCCACAGCGAGAGGGGGACGCGGCCAAAACCCCATCCCCATCAAGCCGTTAGCGTAAAAGGCGTGATCAGGCCGAAGTCGCCTTGCGCGCCTTTTCCATGGCCATGCTGACGCGGCCCGAGAGCGGGGCGAAGGCATCGCTCATCAGCTTGAGCATGGCTTCGCTGTTCTTCGAGCTGGTCGCCACGGCGGTGTCGAAGTTCTTGCGGACCATGTCGCCCTGGAGCTTGAAGAAGTCGGTCGGCGACTTGGCAGCGGCGAGTTCCTTGATGTCACCCGACATGGTCTCGAACGCCGAGCGTCCTTCGGTGACCATTTCCGAACCGAAGCTCTGCATGCCCTCGGCAAAGATCTTGCCCGATTCCATCATTGCTTCGACGTTACCCTTGGTGAAATCGGATGCTTCGCCCATCATCGACGTACCCTTCTCAAAGGCTTCCTTGGCCTTGCTCTGGGCCTGTGCCATCGCGTCCTGGAAGCTGGTGAAGTTAGCGCTCATGTCCATTGTCGTATCCTCGAGCATGAAGTTGTTGAGTAGCCCGGCAAACGCGGGAGCAGTGGATGAAGGAGCGGTCTTGGGCGCCGCCTTGGGTTTCGCCACCTTCGGGCTTGCCCCGGCCTTCGCCGGCTTCTCTTCAGCCTTGGTGACAGTCGGTTTCGGCGCGCTGGGAGCGGCCGGTTTCGTGGGCGTGGGCGCGCTTGCCTTGGGAGCCGCGGCTGCCTTCGCCGGAATTTTCGTCGCTGCGGCCTTCCTGGGCGCCGCCTTCCTGGCCACGGGCTTCTTTGCCGCGGGAGCCTTGGGGGCCGGTGCCTTCGGAGCCGGAGCCTTTGCCGCGACCTTGGCGGCCGGAGCGGGTTTCGCCGCAGGTTTCGGGGCGGCTACGGGAGCCGGTGCCACCTTGGTTTCGTCCGCCTTGGCCGAAGCATCGACCTTGGGCGCATCTTCGCTTTTCGGAACTTCGTTTTCAGCCATCCCGCGAATCCAGCCTCTCGTGCAGCGTCACGTCCGGAAGATACTCAAAGCATTCGAAAAGCTGCCTTGAAGAGCGTGCCCGAACATCCTTTGTTGCAGTGCACAATACGCCTCAAGCCCCCTGCCGTCAAGCTCGACTGCCTCCAGTTCGCATGCAATCCATCGCATTGCAGCATGAATGGGCGAAGGTGTCAGAAAGTTAATCCGTAACCGGCGCTCCTGGTTCCTTCACCCGGTGAATTGATGGGCGCGCGCTCAGCGTGTCATCACGTAGCGGCCGGGCGCGTCCTCGATGACCGTATCGCCGCGCCCGCCCGGACGGCGCTTGCCGCGCGCGGGGACTTCGTCCGGCGTGCGGGCCCGCAGCCACGCGGCCCAGTGCGGCCACCAGCTGCCCTTCGTCTCCGTGGCTCCGGCGATGAATTCGGAGAGATCCTGCACATCGCTGCCATTGGTCCAGTACTGGTACTTGTTGGCCGAGGGCGGATTGACCACGCCCGCGATGTGCCCCGAGCCAGCCAGCAAGAAGGTCCAGTCCCCGGCAAGGTAGCGGGTCAGCTTCCACACGCTCTCGGGCGGCGCGATGTGATCCTCGCGGCCCGCCTGGATGTAGCAGGGCGTGACGATGCGGTGCAGGTCGATCGGCTCACCCAGCGCCTTGAGCGAATCCGGCACGACCAGCCGGTTGTCGCGATAGAGATCGCGCAGGTAGTCCTGATGCCAGCGCGCCGGAAGATTGGTAACGTCCCCGTTCCAGTGCAGAAGGTCGAAGGCGGGATGCTCCTCGCCCTTGAGGTAGTTCTTCTCGACGTAGTTCCAGATGAGGTCGTTGCCGCGCAGCAGGTTGAAGGTGGCGGCGAGGTAGCGTCCGTCCAGGTAGCCCTCGGGCGAGAGCAGCGCGAGGTTGTCGATCTGCTGGCTGTCGACGAAGTTCTTGAGGTCGCCCGCCTCCTCGAAATCGACCTGGGCTGTAAAGAAGGTCGCGCTCGCCACCTTGTCCGCCTCGCCGCGCCGCGCCAGCAGCGCCAGCGTCGCAGCCAGCGTGGTCCCGGCCACGCAGTAGCCGATGGTGTGGACGGACGGCACCTTGAGGCGCGCGCGCACCAGTTCGATCGCCTCGATCTGCGCGGCGATGTAATCGTCCCAGACGACGTCCGCCATGGTCTCGTCGGCCGACTTCCAGGACACCATGAAGACGGTGATGCCCTGCTCGGCCGCCCAGCGCACGAAGCTCTTTCGCGCGTTGAGATCGAGGATGTAGAAACGGTTGATCCACGGCGGGAAGATGACCAGCGGAGTCTCCAGGACCTTGTCGGTGGTCGGCGTGTACTGGATCAGCTGGAACAGCGGCGTCTCGTGGACCACCTTGCCCGGCGTCACCGCGATGTTCTCGCCCAGAGTGAAGAAGCCCGGGGAGGTGTGCGTGAGCTGCCCCTTGCGCAGGTCCTCGACGAAGTTCTGGAAGCCGCGCACCAGGCTCTCGCCCCCGGTGCGGCTGGCCTCGGTCATGGCAACCGGGTTGGTCAGCGGAAAATTGGCCGGGCTCAGCGCATCGACGAGCGCGCGCGTCGCGAACAGGAGCTGCGCCTTGCGCGCAGGCTCCATCCCCTCGGTCGCTTCGGCGAGGCCGATGAGCTCCTGCCGGAACATGAGGTAAAGCTGGTGGATGAGCGCGAAGAAGGGCGTGGAGCGCCACTCCTCGGCCCCGAAGCGCGCGTCGCGCAGCGGCAGCTCGGGCGCATCGCCGGCGCCCGCCTCGCTGGCGACATGGCCGTGCTCGCCGATGCCGTAGCGCGCGAGCACGGCCTGCGCGAGTTCGAGCCCCTGCGTCCAGAGGCGCTGCTGCACCTCGGGCCGCGACAGGGGCAGGAGGCGCATGACCGATTCGAGCGTGCCGATCCACTTGAGCGGATCGCTGAAATGCCCGGCACTGCTCTTGCCGCCGACCTGGAACTGCTCGACCTGGTAGTCGGTCCAGATGGTCTGCATACGCTCGGCGATCTCGGCCCAATGCACCACGCTTTCGGCGTGCGCGCTTCCCTCCTGGGGCGCCAGGAGCCCGAACAGCTCGGTCATCCCCCTGGTCTGGTTCTGCAGGATCTCGCTCAGAAATTCAGTGGCGTCGTGCGCCATGCGGCCAGCTCCTTCCCCGTCTCTCGCGCTGCGCCCCTCGGGCACTGGGTACCCCCTGTCTGCGGCATCGCAGCGAACCTGTCGAGGGGCTTTGCACGGGCGCCAGAGCAAACCGCCCCCGCGGCGCGCGCAACAAAATTTGCACAAGAGACCCATTTGCGTGGGCTTCGTTATCCACTAGAGGGGCGCTTAGGCATTCCCGCCGCCCACAGACACGGATTTTAGAAGATAGGTCATGGAAGACGAGTTCTACCGCATCAAGCGCCTGCCGCCCTACGTTATCGCCGAAGTCAACGCGATGCGTCACGCGGCCCGGCGAGCGGGACAGGACATCATTGACCTGGGCATGGGCAACCCCGACCTGCCGCCCCCGCAGCACGTCATCGACAAGCTGTGCGAAGTGGCGCGCAAGCCCGACGCGCACGGCTATTCGCAGTCCAAGGGCATTCCCGGCCTGCGCCGCGCCCAGGCCAACTACTATGGCAACCGCTTCGGCGTCGACGTCGACCCCGAGACCGAAGTCGTCGTCACGATGGGCTCCAAGGAGGGTCTCGCCAGCCTCGCCACCGCGATCACTGCGCCGGGCGACGTGGTCCTGGCCCCCAACCCCAGCTACCCGATCCACACCTTCGGCTTCATCATCGCGGGCGCGACGATCCGCTCGGTGCCGACTACGCCCGACGAGCACTACTGGGAGCAGCTCGACCGCGCGATGGCCTTCACCGTCCCGCGCCCCTCGATCCTGGTCGTGAACTACCCCTCGAACCCGACCGCCGAGACGGTGGACCTCGCCTTCTATGAGCGGCTCGTCGCCTGGGCGAAGGAGAACAAGGTCTGGATTCTGTCCGACCTTGCCTATTCCGAGCTCTACTACGACGGCAACCCGACCCGCTCGATCCTCGAGGTGCCCGGCGCCAAGGACGTCGCGGTGGAATTCACCTCGATGTCGAAGACTTATTCGATGGCGGGCTGGCGCATGGGCTTTGCGGTGGGCAACGCCAAGCTGATCGCGGCGATGAGCCGCGTGAAGTCCTACCTCGACTACGGCGCCTTCACCCCGATCCAGGCGGCCGCCTGCGCCGCGCTCAACGGCCCGCAGGACATCGTCGAGAAGAACCGCCAGCTCTACCAGAAGCGCCGCGACGTGATGGTCGAGGCCTTCGGCCGCGCCGGGTGGGACATCCCCAGCCCGAAGGCCTCGATGTTCGCCTGGGCGCCGCTCCCCCCTGCCCTCAAGGACATGGGTAGCCTCGAATTCTCCAAGCAGCTCCTGACCGAGGCCGAAGTCGCCGTGGCCCCGGGTGTCGGCTATGGCGAGGACGGCGAAGGTTTCGTGCGCATCGCAATGGTTGAGAATGAACAGCGCCTGCGCCAGGCCGCGCGCAACATCAAGCGCTTCCTGAACAGCAAGGGCGTGAACAGCACCGCAACTTCGTAGAATCATGTACTTGCGCAGTTGTAGGTATTCCTACCTGTAATATTTTTGCAGTTGTTGCTTCCCCCCATCGCACCCACTGTGCCTTCGAGAGAGACCGCAGTGACACTTTGCGTTTGGGGGGACAAACATGGCGCAGGCCCATAGTACGAAGGTTAACAGTAGAACATTCCGCTGGCTGGGCGCGGAGCCGCTTCCAGCCAGCCACGATCTGCGGATACGGGGCTGGAACCTGGTAACGAGCGAAGGTTCGGACGAACCCGGTCCGGGCACCCTCAGCCTCATGGATCTCGCTGCCTACGAGGCCCTATGCGAGAGCGAAGCGGGCGCCGCGTTGAGCTGGACCTGCAGGAAATCGATCATGGTGATCGATATCGATTCGAGCCGGGCGCGCGCCGACCTGCTCCACGCCGGCATCGGCGATGCCATTCCGGCAGATGTCTGCCTCGAGGAACTCGACGCGCGGGGGCGACTGCTGATGGAAGCGATCAAGAGCCTTCCGCGCGTGCGTCGCCTCGGCCGCCTTCGCCTCGACCTGCTCGCGCGCGAAGGCTACCACGAAGACACCCCGCTCAATCTCAATCCGCGGGAATTCGCGCTGATCTGGCGGTTGGCGGAGAACATCGACCGACCGGTCAGCAAGCAATCGCTGATCCACGATGTGTGGCGCATGGGATTTGTGCCCGAGACGAACAGCATCGCGGTGCATATGTCGCGCCTGCGCCGCAAGCTTGCGCATGTCGGCATCCGCGACCTGATCGAGACGATCCCGGGCGGCGGCTATTCGCTGCGCAACCCGCAGACGCATGGCCTTTCCCGTGACGAGAGCCGGAGCGCAGGCACGTACTCCAGGCCACATGCCATGTCGTCGGCAAGCCCGAGCCTGGCGAACTGACACCAGACCGTGATGTCCCTGTCCATGGGCTCCCCCGGCCCCCTGGACGGCACATCACCTACCTCGTCCCGAGACATACAAACCCATCTGCTCAGCGCGGCAAGAGCGCGGCCAGGTCCTCCGGCGTATTGACGTTGGCCAACGTCCCCTCGCAGGCGACCGCGCGCGCGCCGATGCTCTCGGCCAGACGCCGCATCGAGCGGCGCCCCTCTCCCATCAGGATTGCATCTGCCGCCGCGAACGCCGCGACGGGCCAATGCCCGATCACCGGTTGGTCCAGGAGGAAGGCGGGCGCGGGCGAAAGCCGGGCCAGCAGGTCTTCGGGCAGAAGCGGACAATCCACCGGCGCGCTGAGAACGGAGGCAAACGCCTGCTCTTGCGCGTGCCGCAAGGCCCCGGCAAGACCCGCCAGAGGCCCCATCCCGGCGCGCGGCCAATCGGGAAGAACCGCCACAGGCGCATCCTCCCGGCCCACCACGACGACCTCGTCACACCAGGCCTGCAGCTGTGCGACGGCTCTCTCCAGCAGGCTTTCACCCGCAAAGCGCGCGAGCGCCTTGTCCGTGCCGAAACGCCGCGACTGGCCTCCCGCCAGCACCACACCCAGGATCATGCTTGCGCGCTCCTTGCCGCCCACACACGTCATGTGCCCCGCCACGATGGCGCAGCCGCCCCCGCCCGTGCAAGCCTCCCGCCCCACCAAGGCGCGGCACGCGGCCCGAAAAACCGGCATTTGCACAGGAACCTGCGAAAGATTTCCACCCAGCATCGTTTTCGCGCCGAAAACCCATTGCGCAAGCCGCGATCCGTTGTTACTGGCGCTTCCTCCACACCGAAGGCCCGATGGCGGAGTGGTGACGCAGCGGACTGCAAATCCGTATACGCCGGTTCGATTCCGGCTCGGGCCTCCACTACAGTCGTACGCATGTTCGACCGACTTCGGACCTGTGGCTTCTCTCCAAATCCTTGGCATGATCAGCGCCGGTGCATTGCCCGATGCTCTCGCCCGCGCGTCAGGTGCGCTCCATTGCCGCGCACGCCAGGCGGGCCAGGCGCGGGAAGGCCTCTGCGCGGGAGAGCGCCTGGGCGTTCGCGGCCGTGCCGCGCAGGACCCGGCCCTTGATCCCGTGGAAGATCGCGGCAAGCCGGAAAAGCTGGAAGGTCATGTAGAAGTCCCAGTCGGGAATCGCCTCGCGGCCCACGCGCGCGCAATAGGCCGCCACGAAGCTCGCCTCGTCGGGAATGCCGAGCGCGGCAAGGTCCGCGCCCTTGAGGCCCGCCACGATGTCGGGCGACATGCGGTACATCATCGCGGCATAGGCAAAGTCGGCCAGCGGATGGCCGAGCGTCGAGAGTTCCCAGTCGAGCACCGCGATCACGCGCGGCTCGGTGGGATGGAAGATGAGGTTGTCGCAGCGGAAATCGCCGTGGACGAGGCGCGTCGCATCGTCCTCGGGGATGTTCGCGGGCAACCACGCGACCAGCCGGTCCATGTCCGCGTTGCGCCCGGCGGCCGTGTCGGCGCGATACTGCTTCGACCAGCGCCCGATCTGGCGCGCGAAGTAATTGCCGGGCTTGCCGTAGTCACAGAGCCCCAGCCCCGCGTAATCGAGCTGGTGCAGTTCGGCGAGGACCTGGTTCATCGCATCGAAATACGCGGGCCGCTCGGCGCGCGGCACATCGGGGAACGTCGCGTCCCAGAAGATGCGTCCCTCGACCATGTCCATCACGAAGAACCAGGTGCCAAGGACCGTATCGTCGGTGCAGATGGCGTGGACCTTGGGAACGGGAAAACCGGTGGGCCCGAGCGCGGCCATCACGCGGGCCTCGCGCTCGATGGCGTGGGCGCCCTTCAGCAGCTGTCCGGGAGGCTTGCGCCGCAGGACATAGCGCGTGCCCGGCGTCGTCAGCAGGTAGGTCGGATTGGACTGTCCGCCGCGAAACTGCGCGGCCGACAGCGGCCCGGCATAGCCCTCGACATGCCCGCGCATCCAGGCATCCAGCCGGTCGAGGTCGATCTCGTAGCCCTCGCGCACCGGCGTGGTCCCGCTGTTGGCCGCGGCGATGGTCTCGCCCCCGCTCATGCCTGCGCCTCGCGCCACGCCCGCTTGATCCTTCGGGCAAGCGACCACTTGTGGACTTCGGTCGGGCCATCGTAGATGCGAAAGGCGCGCACCTCACGGAAGATCTGTTCGACCACGCTCGTGCCCGCAACGCCGCTCCCGCCCATGACCTGGACGCAATTGTCGGCAATGCGCATCAGCGCCTCGGACACCGCGACCTTGGTCATCGAGCTTTCCTCGGTGCCCTGCCCGCCCTCGTCGAGAACGCGCGCGCACCATTCGATCATCAGCTGCGCCTGTGTAAGCTCGATGCGGTTCTGCGCGAGGAGGAAGCCCACGCCTTCGTGGTCGATCAGGGTCTTGCCGAAGGCCTCGCGGCGGCAGGCGTAGTCGGTCGCGAGCTCCTGCGCGCGGATGCAGGAGCCCAGCCAGCGCATGCAGTGCGAGAGGCGCGCCGGCGCGAGGCGCACCTGCGCATAGCGAAAGCCCTCGCCCGCCTCGCCCAGCATCTGGTCGGCGGGCACGCGCAGGTTCGCGATCTCGACCGTGGCGTGCCCGCCGGGCATCGAGGTGTCGATGGTGTTGGGGACATCGAGAATGCGGATCGCCGGATCGGGCAGGTCGACAAGGAACATGCAGGCCCCGCCCGCGCTCTGCGGATCCTGCGAGCGGGCCATGACGATGCCCACGCGCGCGCCCACGGCGCCCGTGATGAAGGCCTTGCGGCCCTCGATGATCCAGTCCTCGCCCTCCTTGCGGCAGGTCGTCTTCATCATCATCGGGTCCGAGCCCGCGCCGCCCCAGTCGGCCGGTTCGGTCATGAAGAAGGCGCTGCGCGCCGCGCCCGTCAGGAGGGGAGCGAGGAAGCGTTCCTTGAGATGCGGCGCGGCAACATGGCCCAGGAGGTACATGTTGCCCTCATCGGGTGCCATCGTGTTGAGCGCGATGGGTCCGAGCGGCGAAAGCCCGGAGCGGATCAGGACGTGCGCGGTATCCACCTGCGAGAGATGCTGGCCATCGGGAAGGATGTGCGGGGTCATCAGCCCCTGCGCGCGGGCAAGGTCACGCAGTTCGGCGACCAGTTCCTCGCTCGGCGCGCCATGGTGGTCGCGGCGCGGGTCGCGCTCGTAGGGGATCACCTCTTCGCGCACGAAGGCCTCCACCCTCGCGCCGATGTCCCGGGCCCTATCGCCCGCCGTCCTTACCATCATCCGCATCCCCATCCGCCTGGCCTTTACGCCCGGTTGCTCCTGTGAGCTGTACCGTCAGGGCCGGACAGGGTTCCACTGTCAGATCGGATAGGGTCTGGCAGACCTCCTCGCCGTGGCCCCAGACGCAAGACGGGCCGCGCAGATTGCCCTGCGCGGCCCGTGTTTACGAACGTTTACCGAAGGCTCAGAGCGCGTTGGCGGCCTCGCGCGCCTTCTTGTAGCTGGCGCGGCGGCCCGCCTCGATCTGGAGACGGTCGGCAAGGCCCGGGTCCTCGGGGTACTCGCGGAAATCGGCGAGGACTTCGTCGAAGACTTCGGCCAGCTCGTCCTTGAACTCGGGGTGGGAGAAGATGTAGAACCGGTTCTCCTGGATCGCTTCCAGCGTGCGCGCGGCGATCACCTCGGGCTCCATCCCGGCCTCGTGCAGCTTTTCGAGGTTGCTCACGAACTCGGTGTTCACTTCCTTCGCGCCCGCCTTGAGCGCCTCGGGCCGGATCGCGTCGCTGGCGTAGATCTGGCTCTTCACCAGCCCCGGGCAGAGCATCGAGACACCGATCCCATGCGCGGCGAGGCTGTAGCGCAGGGATTCGCTCAGCCCCCGGACCGCGAACTTGGTCGTGTTGTAGATGCCCGGCGCGCCGTTGCACAGGAACGCGGCCATCGAGGCGGTGTTGCACACGTGGCCCCCCAGGCCCCGCTCCTTCATGCGCGGCACGAAGGTCGTCACCCCGTTGATGACGCCGTGCAGGTTGACGCCGAGCAGCCAGTCCCAGTCATCGTACGAACTGTCGTCGATGGTCTGGAAGAGGTTCACGCCGGCGTTGTTGAACAGGAGGCTGACCGGGCCAAGTTCGGCCTCAAGCCGATCAGCCGCCTGCGCAAAGCTCTCACGCGAGGCGACATCGAGCGGCACGCCCATCACGTGCTGGTTCTCCAGCAGCTTGAGCGCGGCCTCGATCGAATCCTCGCGCACGTCGGCGATGGCCACCTTGCACCCTTCGGCGAGGAGGGCGCGGGCAAGGCCCAGGCCCACCCCGTTCGCCCCGCCCGTCACGAAGGCCGTGCGGCCCGCAAGCTGTGTCATGCCCGCCCCCTTACGCGACGCCGGTTTCGGCCATCTGCGCGGCGCGCAGGGCCTTCTGCCGGTCGATCTCCTCGGTAATCGCCGAGTTGCGGAAGAGCACGCCGAAGGTGTTCTTGTACTCCTCGTTCTCGGGCAGCTGCACCTGCACCGCCGCCGTGGTCGCCTCGCCGCGCTCCTGCACGCCGATCAGGAATTCGGCGTGGGTGAGGATGTAGAGTTCATCGTTGAGGATGCCCGTCAGCACGCGCTCACCGACCTCTTCCTTGGTCTGGTAGAGGTGGAAGAAGCTGCCACCGGCCTGGCGGCCCTTGTCGGCCTCGGCGTAGCCGGTCTCGGCGAGCTCGTCAGGACGGGTGCGCCCAGCTTCGGCAATGTTCGACTGCACCGCGCCCGGGCAGAAGGCCGAGCACACGATTCCGCGCGATTCCAGTTCGGGGCGCATGCATTCCATCATCGAGGTGACGGCGGCCTTGCCCGAGGAATAGATCGTGGTGCCCGGCGCGGGCACGAGCGCGGACATCGAGGCGGTGTTGACGATGTGACCGCCCTCGCCGTGCTTCAACATGCGCGGCAGCATGGTGACGATGCCGTTGATGGTGCCGCCGACATTCACGCCCATGACCCAGTCCCAGTCGGCGAAAGTCGCCATGTCGGTGGGGCCGACAACCGCAACGCCTGCGTTGTTGCACAGGATGTGGATCTTGCCGAATTTGGCCTCGGTGGCGTCGGCGGCGGCGGCAAAGGCGTCGCGGTCGGTCACGTCGAGCTGGAGCGCGAGGACCTTGTCACCCCCGTCCAGTTCGGCTGCGGCGTCATCGAGATGGTCCTGGCGAATGTCGGCGATGGCAACGTTCATGCCCGCTCCCAGCAGGGCCTTGGCGATACCCAGGCCAATCCCGCTGGCGCCACCCGTCACAAAGGCGGTCTTCCCCGGTAGATCCTGCATAGTTCCTCACTCCTCTCCATCGATTTTTCAAACTTTTTCGGCCTTGAACCGAATCTCCTGTCTTTTTTTCACGAACAAGAGATTGTATGCAAGGCCAACAATAACGAATGGGAACGACCTGACAAGGCGTCCTGAGAGAGATGGGAAGAGAGACGCGATGGCAGTAGCGAGTGCCGGTATCGAGCCGTTCGAGCCTGCGGGCAGCGAAGCGCAAGGGGCCGCCGGTCAGGATGGCGCCGAATCGCGCGAATGGCCCAAGCCCTCCAGCGCCTACTGGGCGCTCGCCGTGATTGTCCTGGCGACCTTTCTCACCTTCTTTGATCAGGTCGTGTTCGGGATGATGGCCGAGCGGATCAAGGCCGACTTCGGGCTCACCGATTCGCAGCTGGGCTTCCTCGCAGGGCCCGCCAGCATCATCTGCTACCTCTTCGTGGGCATCCCGCTCGCCCGCCTCGCCGACATCTGGCCGCGCAAGTACGTGCTTTCCGGCGGCGTTGCGGTGATCGGCCTTGTCACCATCGCGGGCGGCATCGCGCAGAACTTCATCCAGTTCGTGGGCAGCCGCGTGTTCCTGGCCGCAGGGGGCTCGGCGCACGCGCCTGCCTCCTATTCGCTGCTTGCAGACATGTTCCCGCCCAAGAAGATCACCCGCGCCTTTGCCGTGCTGCAGCTGGGCTTCATCGGCGGATCGACGCTCGGGCCCCTGCTCGGCGGCCAGCTGATCGCGATGACCTCGCACTGGGAGCCGACCGTCTGGGGCTCCTTTCGCATCTATTCCTGGCAGTGGATCCTGATCTGGACCGGCCTTCCCGCCTTCCTTTTCGCGCTCCTGTTCCTCACCGTGAAGGAGCCGGGGCGTCTCATCATTCCGGGCATGATGAACACCGTGCCGGAAAACGCCTCGCTCTCGCGCCGCATCCTCACTTTCACCGGCCTTGATGCGGCCAAGGCGATCCACGCCAACCGCCGCGTCTACTACCCGCTGTTCTTCGGCCTCGCGCTGAGCGCGATCGAGACCTTTGGCCTTTCGTTCTGGCGCGTGCCCTTCATGATCCGCACCTACGGCTGGAGCGAGGCGCAGATCGGCGCGGTCATCGGCGGCATGACGCTCGTCGCCTCGCTGCTCGGCCTGGTCCTGGGCGGCACCTTCGTCGAGTGGCTGGCCAAGCGCCGCAAGGACGCCAACGTCTTTGCCGCCACGATCTGCTTTGCGGTCGTCACCGTGTGCTCGATCCTCTCGCCGCTCATGCCCAACGGCTATGCGGCGCTGGGCGTCGCTTCGTTCGGCGCGATGTTCGGGATTGCGGGCGCCGTGCCGCAGAACGCGGCGATCCAGCGCGTCGCCCCCAACGCCATGCGCGGGCAGGTCACCGCGATCTACCTGTTCATGTTCACCTTCTTTGGCGCGATGGGCAGCTTCGTGATCGGCCTTGTCGCCCAGTACGTCGTCGCCGACCCGGCCAAGCTGTGGCTGGCGCTGGAGATCACCGCGCTCGCCCTGCTGCCGCTCGCCACGTTCTGCATCTACCGGGCAATCCGCCCCTACCGCGAGGAGATCGAGCGTCTCGAAGCGCTGGGCCTGTGAGCCTGCCCCCAACCCGACAACAATAATCCCAGGAGAGAGGAACCCCATATGACCGACACCGCCCGCATCGAGGCCCTGGAAAACCAGGTCGCGGATCTCGCCCGCCGTCTGACCGTGCGCGAGGACGAACTGGACGTGCGCAAGCTGCAGCACCTCTACGGCTATCTCATCGACAAGTGCATGTACAACGAGACCGTCGACCTGTTCACCGACGATGCCGAAGTGCGCTTCTTCGGCGGTGTGTGGAAGGGCAAGGAAGGCGCGCGCCGTCTTTACGTCGAGCGTTTCCAGAAGCGCTTTACCCACGGCAACAACGGTCCGATCGACGGCTTCCTGCTCGACCATCCGCAGCTCCAGGACATCATCACCATCGACCCCGACGGCGTCACCGCGCACGCCCGCGCGCGCTCGATGATGCAGGCCGGGCGCCACAAGGATTACCTCACCCCCGACAACCCGATGATGGCCAACCCGCGCCAGTGGTGGGAAGGCGGCATTTACGAGAACACCTACAAGAAGGTGGACGGGGTCTGGCGCATCCACGTGCTCAACTACTTCCCGCACTGGCATGCCGATTTCGACAAGGGCTGGGCTTATACCGAGGCCGAATACGTGCCCTTCCCCAAGGTGCTCTACCCCGAGGACCCGAGCGGCCCGGACGCGCTGATCGAGGACCACTGGCTCTGGCCCACCCACAAGCTGCTGCCCTTCCACATGCCCCACCCTGTGACCGGCAAGGAAATGGTGGCCGAGCGCTGGCAGGGCGACATCGACCGCGCCAAGGCCAAGGCAGACGCCCAGGCGGCCGAATAGGCCCGCCTGCGCCCTGACGGCAGGGCTCCCTCGCGCCGCTTCGAACCCCTCTGGCGCGAGAGGGCCCTGCCTGATGGCATCTTCCACGTCCCCGATCCCTCCAGCCGCGCGGTGAGGCATGAGCGAATACCCTGAACTGTACCTGATGATCGACGGTGAGCGCCTCTCCGGCGCCGACCGCATGACCCACGATGTCCTGAACCCGGCGACCGGCGAGACCATCGGCAAGCTCCCGCTCGCGACCAGCGCGGACCTCGACCGCGCCTTGGACGCGGCGGCGCGCGGCTTTGCCACCTGGCGCAAGTCGACGCCGCAGGAACGCGCGAACGTGCTGAACGGCGCGGCGCGCCTGATGCGCGAGCGCATGGAGGACATCGCGCGCATCGCCGTCCTCGAACAGGGCAAGACCCTTGCCGAGGCGCGCATCGAGGTCGGCATGAACATCGGCCTTTTCGAGTTCTATGCAGGCGAAGTCTTTCGCATCTACGGCCGTACGCTGGTGCGCCCCGAAGGCATGCGCTCCACCGTGGTGCACGAACCCGTCGGTCCGGTTGCGGCCTTTGCGCCCTGGAACTTCCCCATCGGCAATCCGGGCCGTAAGCTCGGCGCCCCGGTCGCCGCAGGCTGTTCGGTAATCATGAAGGCGGCCGAGGAAACCCCCGCGAGCGCGCTCGCCGTGCTGCAGTGCCTCCATGACGCCGGGCTCCCGACCGACGTCGCGCAGGCCGTCTTCGGCGTGCCCGACGAGGTCTCGCGCCACCTTCTTGCCAGCCCCGTCATCCGCAAGCTCTCGTTCACCGGCTCCACCGTGGTCGGGCGCCAGCTCGCCAAGCTCGCAGCGGAGGATTTCAAGCGCACGACGATGGAACTGGGTGGCCACGGCCCCGTGCTCGTCTTTGCCGATGCCGATATCGAGCGCGTGCTCGACACCGCCGTCCCGCAGAAGTTCCGCAACGGCGGCCAGGTCTGCGTCAGCCCCACCCGCTTCATCGTCGAGGCGCCGGTCTACGCGGCCTTCCGCGAGGGCTTTGCACGCCGTGCGGCGGCCTTGCGGATCGGCCCCGGGCTCGCCCCGGAAAGCCAGATGGGCCCGCTTGCCAACCCGCGCCGGGTGGAGGCCATCGACGCGCTCATCCACGAGGCGGTGGACGCGGGCGCGCGCCTCCACACCGGCGGCGAGCGGCTGGGCAACCAAGGCTTCTTCTACCAGCCCACGGTCCTCTCCGACGTGCCGCAGACCGCGCGCATCATGAACGAGGAACCGTTCGGCCCAGTCGCCCTACTCAACCGTTTCGAGAGCGAGGAGGCGATGATCGCCGAGGCCAACCGCCTGCCCTACGGCCTTGCCGCCTACGCCTGGACATCGAACGCCGCGCGCCAGAAGCGCCTGTCCAGCGCCATCGAGGCGGGCATGGTCGGCATCAACACACCCATGATCGGGGGCGCGGACAGCCCCTTCGGCGGGATCAAATGGTCAGGCCACGGGCACGAGGACGGGCCCGAAGGCATCATGGCCTGCCTCGTCACCAAGGCTGTACACGAAGGATAACAAGGACATGACGGGAGAGCTCAAGACCGGCGGTGACAAGGGGTACCTTCGCATCGCCACCGAAGAGGCCTTCGCCACGCGCGAGCAGATCGACATCTACCTGCGCATGGTAAAGGACGGCAGCGCCGACAAGGGCATGGTCTCGCTCTGGGGCTTCTACGCGCAGAGCCCGAGCGAGCGCGCGATGACCATTATCGAGCGCCTGCTGGATCTGGGCGAGCGGCGCCTTGCCGACATGGACGCCTACGGCATCGACAAGGCGATCCTCGCGCTGACCTCGCCCGGCGTGCAGCCGCTCCTCGACCTGGACGAGGCCAAAGGCATCGCGCTCAGCGCCAACGATTACCTCGCCGAGCGCTGCCAGGCCCACCCCGACCGCTTCATCGGCATGACCGCCGTCGCCCCGCAGGACCCGGAGTGGTCCGCTGCCGAGATCCGGCGCGGCGCGAGGGACCTGGGCTTCAAGGGCGTGCAGATCAACAGCCACACGCAGGGCGAATATCTGGATGCAGGCAAGTTCGATCCGATCTTCCGCGCTCTCGCCGATGTCGGCCAGCCGCTCTACATCCACCCCTCGACCCCGCCCGATGCGATGATCGACCCCATGCTCGAGGCCGGGCTCGACGGCGCGATCTTCGGCTTCGGGGTGGAGACGGGGATGCACCTCCTGCGCCTCATCACCAGCGGCATCTTCGACCGCTATCCCGACCTTCAGATCATGGTCGGGCACATGGGTGAGGCGCTGCCCTACTGGCTCTACCGGCTCGACTACATGCACCAGGCGGGCGTGCGCTCGAACCGCTACGCATGCATGAAGCCCCTGAAGAAGACGATTGCCGAGTATTTCCGCAGCAATGTCCTCGTCACCAATTCGGGCATGGCCTGGGAGCCCGCGGTGAAGTTCGCGCAGAGCGTCATGGGCACCGAGCGCGTGATGTACGCCATGGACTATCCCTATGAAGTCGTCGCGCAGGAGGTCCACGCCATGGACGCAATGGACATGCCTTTCGATGCCAAGCGCCAGTTCTTCCAGACCAACGCCGAAAAATGGTTCAACCTGTGAAGGCCGACGCAACCCCGAGTGCCCCGCCCCTCGCGAGCGACGACAGGATCGGCACGGCCGGCTGGCGCATCCTGACGCTGATCTGCGCGGCCCAGGCGATGAGCCTGCTCGACCGCCAGATCCTCTCGATCCTTGCCAGCGACATCCGCGCCGATCTGAACATCGGCGATGCCGAGCTGGGCCTTCTCTACGGCACCGTCTTCGCGCTGTTCTACGCGCTCTTTTCGCTCCCGCTGGGACGGCTTGCCGATGGCTGGATCCGCACGAAGCTGCTCGCGATCTGCATCGCGATCTGGTCGGTCTCGACGCTGATGGCGGCCTTTGCCTCGGGCTTTGCGCTGCTTGCCCTCTCGCGCCTGGGCGTCGGGATCGGCGAGGCCGCCGCGCAGCCGACCGGCAACAGCCTCATCTTCGATGTCATCCCCAAGGGACGGCGCAGCTTTGCCATGGCCGCCGTCGCCATTGCCATTGCGCTCGGCCTTGGCGCCTCGATGATGCTGGGGGGCATTGCCGCGGACTGGTGGAACCACGCCTTTACCACCGGCGCGCCGCTCGGCCTCTCGGGCTGGCAGTTCGCCTTCGTCGTGGCGGCGCTGCCCGGCTTCATCCTCGTACTCCTGCTCCTGCGCGAACCGGAACCCGAACGCGGCAAGAGCGATGGCATCGCCACGAAGAAGGACCCGGCGCCTTTCAAGGCCAGCCTCGCGCTCTTTGCCGCCGTTGCCCCCATCACCAACTGGGCCATGCTGCACAGGCGCGGGGCTCCGGCGCGCAGCTGGATCGCCAACATCGCAGGCCTTGCCCTGATCGTGGCGGCCTGCACCACGATCGCACAGCTGGCCCAGCACTTCTCGCCGCGCCCGGCCATCGATTTCGGCGTCCTCGCCGTCAACCCGCACGTCCTGCAGTGGAGTGTGGTCGGCTTCGGGGCCTTCGTGATCCTGAACCTGTTCCAGTCGCTGAAACTCTCCGACCGCCCCGCCCACACGGCCATCGCCTCGCCCACGCTGCTGCTCCTGATGGGCGCGGGCGCGCTGCAATACGCGATCAACTACGGGGTCATGGGCTTCACGCCATCCTTCCTCATGCGCAGCTACGGCCTCTCCGCGCGCGAGACCGGGCTCAACTTCGGCCTCCTCTCGGCGGGCCTTGGCATGCTCGGCCCGCTGGTGGCCGGCCCGCTTGCCGACAAGGCCAACCGTTACCTTCCGGGCGCCGGGCGCATCGGCCTCACCCTCGCCTCTCTCGGCCTCTCGCCGCTGCTAGCGATCTGGGTCTACACCGCGCCCGAGGCGAGCAGCTTCTACCTGCGCTTCACGCTCTATTCGCTGGTGCTGACGATGTGGATGCCCCCGCTCTACGCGATGATGTACGACCTCGTCCTGCCTCGCATGCGCGGCGTGACAAGCTCGGCCTTCGTGATGATCTCGACGCTGAGCGGCCTTGGCATCGGCCCCTACGCGGTGGGCATGATCAGCGACGCCAACGGCGGCAACCTGGGCTCGGCGATCCTCTCGGTGAACCTCGTTGCCCCTGTTATCGTGGTCTGCCTCATCCTCGCCATGCTCTTTGTAAAACGCGACGAAAACAGCCTCGTCGCCCGCTGCCGCGCCGCCGGGGAGCCGGTCTGACACGCAGCCCTTCAACCTGTCTTTGATGATGTGAGCGCCCACCGATGGCATCGGCGCCCCAAGGTGGGTAGGCACATCATCAAAGCCGTTGGCGCCAGCGGATTCAAGCCTGGGTGTCCAGTCACCGGCTTGCCCCCCCCGCGACAAAATTGCGAATTTTGCGAATTGTTATCGACAGATGAGTGGCGCGATCCGTAAAAGCCTGTAGTATAGTTGCCGAGCTGCCCGCGCTTTGAGAACTCAGGGGGGCAGCTCGGGCCTCAACCCGAAGGACGTTCACAGGCGCAGGATTGCGAAACGAAATTACCTAAGGCGATACGATCAATCTTTCTCAAGAAGTGGCCCGTCGAACTGGTCAGCTGTGAGAAGGAGCCCAATTTCATTTTCCTCCTGACCCTTCCGAACAGTGGGTCGACGGCGATTTCCAAGGTCTTTCGCAGCTCTCCCAAGGTGGACGCCTTGCGCGATAACGGCGAAGGGCAATGGCTGATCAAGGGCATGTGTGAGAAGGATCGCTGGGAAAAGGACAAGGCGATCAACGCACAATCGGTGCGCTCGGTCTGGCTGAAGACCTGCCAGGCGATTCAGGAAGAGCATCCCCAGGTCGAGTTCTTCATCGAGAAATCGCCGCCCAACATGATGCGGATCGACCTGATCCGGGAACTCTTTCCCAACCACGTCATGATCGCCAACAACCGGGATCCCTACGCCAACGTCAGCAGCATCTTCCATCGCTACCAGAAGCCCAAGGAAATCGAGGCTTTCAGCGCGGATCGTCGCAAGGCGAAGATGCAGCGGATCGCGAGGACCTGGGTGGAACGCAGCGAGATCCTGCGCGAGCTCATCCTCGAGCACGATATTCCCCTGCTGACCTATGAGCAGTTCTGCAACGAGCCGAGAACGCTGCAGGACATCCTGAAGGGCATCCCGTTCACCCAGTCCATCGAGCTCGACTTCAAGTCGAGTTTCAAGGTCAAGGACTACGAGATGCAGGGGGTCGTCAACTTCAATGCGAAGCAGATGGCCAATCTCACGCCCAAGGATATCGCCGATATCAACGAGATCCTCGCGCCACATGAAGAGACGCTGGCGTTCTTCGGCTACGAACTGCTCGCGGCGGAACTCGAAGTCGCCTGATACGGAAGGCGCAGGCCTGAAGGCGCGGGTCAATGCCCCTCTGAAAATGCCCTGAGGCGCATCTTCAGGGGGGGCATCTCCAGAAAATCGCGTGAGGCCTCACATCGGACCATTCAGGCGCGCTGGTGACGGGTTCTGGCGGGCGTAGGCGTCCTCAATCGTCCGATCGCAATCGGAACGGCCGACAAGCGCGCCTGGCCGCCATGTCACCTGCACAAGAGCGTTGTGCGGAGCCGCAGAGGGCTGCGAGCGCGATGGCCCTCGCATTGGTTTGACCTTCCCCTTCGCGTCCAATCCCCCTTCGGCACGGAAAACCCACACCAAAAGAGGTGAACGCGAAGGCCGCGGCATGGAACCGCGAAGGGTCGTTGCCTTCGCGCCGGAGCGGCTCGAACTGCGCCCGCCACATCACGTCACGTCAAGGCACCTCGCCACTGTCCCGGAAATCCTCGATGCCGATATACGAACCGCCCTTGCGGACTTCGGCACTCGAATTCGCGAGAGCGTCGCGCATCGGCTGGGCACGTCCGCCAAGGCAGGTCTGCAGGAAGTTCTCGCTTGCTGCGGCAAATGCGATGCTGTTTTCCGGACGGGCAAACCCATGCCCTTCGTCCGGAAAAACCAGATAGGTCACGGGGATTCCCCGCTCGGTCATGGCCGCGACGATCTGGTCGCTTTCGTCAATGTTCACACGCGGATCGTTGGCCCCCTGGGCAATCAGCAAGGGCTTGCGGATCGCATCGACATGGTTGATCGGGGAACGCTCGGCCAGCATCGCGCGCCCGTCTTCGGTGCGCGGATCTCCCATCCGGCGATAGAACTGTTCCAGCTGCGCGCCCCAGTAGGCGGGAAACGTGTTCATGAGGGTCTGCAGATTGGAAGGCCCCACCATGTCCACACCGCAGGCGAAACGCTCGGGGGTCATCGTCATGCCGACCAGCGTCGCGTAGCCTCCATAGGAACCTCCAAGGATCGCCACGCTATCGCGGCGCGTCACGCCCCTGGCGATCGCCCAGTCGACGGCATCGATCAGGTCCTGGTGCATCTTGCGGCCCCATTCGAGGTTGCCTGCCGCGATGAAGGACTTGCCGAACCCCGTGGAGCCACGAAAATTGACCGCAAGCACAGCGTATCCGCGGTTGGCAAGCCACTGCTGGTAGGGCTGGAAGCCGGCCTGATCACGCGCCCACGGCCCTCCGTGCACGAAGAGAACCATCGGCACCGGCCCTTTCGCATCGCGGGGCAGGGTCAGATAGGAAACGAGTGTCTTGCCGTCCCGCGCCGTGATCTCGACCGGGATCTGCTCGGCCAGGGGCGCCCCTTCGAGTTCGGGACGCGTCACGAAAAGTTCGGTCAGGGCCTGTGTGCGACGATCATAGAGCCAGGTCGATTCCGGTGCGGTGACAGGGTCGAAACGCACGATCCAGATGCTGTCGTCATCGGTTCGGCTGGTGATCGTGAAGAGCCCCTTGTCCTGCCCCTTCAGGTACGCGAGATCATCGGCGATTGCGGGTGAGGTCGCGGTATATTCGGGGCGCAGATAGTTGACCTCGTAGCCTTGTGCGCGTCCGGTCCCGGGATCGAACAGCGCGCTCTCGACATCGGCGCGCCTATCCTGCCCCACGAGTGTCATGGCTCCGCTCGCGAAATCCTGTGCCATCAGCGCGGCGGTGTCGCGCCCACGCGAATCCAGCCAGTAAAGTGTCTTGCCGTCTTCGGTGAACGAAAGCGGGTTCGTCGTGAGGGCATCCTCAAGCCCGATCGACACGAACGGCGTCGCCTCCACCTCTCCATCGATGAGCCGGAAGTAGTCTGCCCCGCCGTCCGCGCGTGCTTTTCCCACCAACCGGACACGAAGCTGCCGGTCGGCGAGGACGCGCGCATAACCATCGCCCCGCATCACCTCCTGCAGTTCGCCGGTAACGAGATCGAGCCGGTAGACGTCATGCCAACGCGGATCGCGCTTGTTGAGGCCAATGAGTATGTGCCCGGGGTCCTCACGGCTCATCGCCAGGATCTGCGCACGCGTCTTTTCGTACGGCGTATAGTTGCGAAGCCGGCCCGTTGCGACATCCACACCGTAGAGGCGGTAGTTCTCGTCGCCTTGTGTGTCGGTGACGAACAGGAGCTGGCGCGAATCCCGGGTCCAGGTGCTCGTCTCCAGCGGACGCCCCTTCTGGGCCGTCAGGGGACGGGCCTTGTCGGGATGATCGCGCGGAGCGATCCACAGGTTCATGACCCCATCGCGCGGAGCAATGAAGCTGATCCATTGCCCGTCCGGCGACACCTGGCCATCAATCCGGGTCGGATTTCCGAACAGCGCACTGCGGGTGATCAAGGGGACCTGGGGAAACGCATCGGTGGACGCCGAAGCCGAAGGGGCGGTGGGAACGAGCGCAAGGCCAAGAGCCAGCGCCAGGACACAAGAGGAGAGTTTCATGGGAAGTTCCCGAAAGGCAAGGATCTGAAGAAGGGCTATTGCATGCGACCGCGGGCGACGAGCGGCCAGATGTCCACGATCCGGTCTCCACGCACCACGTGGATCCAGTCGTGCAGGTTCACCGTCGGATCGCAATGAGGCGGTTGCAGGCGCACGACGTCTCCCGGACGGCATGGGGCAAGGCCCGCATCGGCATAGACCAGCTTCCCCTGCTCATCGCCGAAGAATTCATAGCGCGCGCCGCGCGGCGCACCGTCCAGCACGCGGGGCATTCCCGCCTCGGTCGCAAGGGCCTTGCAGCCCGCATCGAGCGTGCAGTGCCCGGACTGGTTTGCGCTTGTCACCGTCGTCCACAAGGTCAGCGCGGCGGCGAAAGGCGGCGCTTCCCCCTGCGATGTCCAGACATCGTCGTACTCCCGGTCCATGAAGACATAGGAGCCGACCTGCAGCTCGGTGAAGATACCGAGCGCAGCATCGATATCGACGCTTCCCGTCCCCCCGCCCGTGATGATCGCGGGCGGCAGATCGAGTGCGCTCAGCGCATCGCGCAAGGCCGCCACCTTGCCCGAAACCTGTTCCAGTTCCGCCGTGCGCGCGCGCGCGCCTGCAATGTGCATCGCATGGCCTGCGTAGCCCTGTATCCCGCCAAGGCGCAACGAAGGGTGCCCCGCAATGACACGCGCCAGCTCGACCGCGTCCGCAACCGTACGCGCGCCACTTCGCTGCAGCCCCACGTCCAGATCGACCAGAACCTCAAGCGTGGTCCCGGCAGCCGCGGCAGCCTCTGCCATGGCCAGCGCGACCTGCGGATTGTCGCAGACACAGCGCGTATCCGGGGCCTTTCGCGAAAGGGCAATGAGGCGCGCGAAACTGTCCGGCGTGACCAGCGGCGAGGTGATCAGAAGGCCGCTCAGCCCTTCATCTGCGAGAGCCTCGGCCTCTCCCAGCTTGGCGCAGCAGAGCCCAAGGGCGCCAAGGCCCACCTGCCGCTTGGCAATCTTCGCGCATTTGTGGGTCTTGGCATGGGGACGCAGGGCGATCCCGGCGTCGGCGGCGCGGCGTGCCATATCGGCAAGGTTGGTCTCGAAAAGGTCTGCATCGAGCACCAGGGCAGGCGTACGCAACTGCGCGGGGCCACCGGGCACGCCGATGAGGTGACCGTTGACACCACCGGGCTGCAGAGCGGGATTTCCAGCCGGCCGGGTCATCGGTTCAGCCGGTAATGATCGTAGGCGGTACGGGCAATTTCGGCGATCACGCGGTCCTGCGCCTTCGCGCCCCTGGAATCCCCCTTGATGAAGACGACGATCGCAAAGCGATGCCCATCGGGCAACGTGACATAGCCCACATCGTTGGCGATGCCGAGCAGGGAGCCGGTCTTGTGTGCGACCGGGGCACCTTCGGGAAGCAGGCCCTTGAGGCGATCTTCGCCCGTCAGACAGCGCCCAAGAATAGTCATCAGCACGCCGGTACTCCCGGGCGAAAGCGCCGTCCCGCCGGCCAGCACCTTGAGCAGGTGCAGCATGGCGCGCGGCGTGGCCTGATCGCGCGGATCGGCATCGAAATCCGGGCTCGGGGTCCGGGACAGGTCACGCTCGAGCACATGGGGATCCGTTGCAAGGACCGTCTTCACGAAATCCCCGTCCCCGGGCGGAACCTTGAGAGCCCGGAAGATGAGGCCACGGGTGTCGCTGTCCACGCGCATGTCCCCGATACCATGGCGCCCCAGCCACGCCATTACCGCCTCGCTCCCCCCGACTTCGCGATAGAGCACGTCGGTCGCGGTATTGTCGCTGCGGGTCAGCATCAGCTCGAGCAGGTTATGGACCGAAAGCGCAACACCGTCGTGCGGCGCGAACTCGAATATCCCGTCGGAATAGACCCGGTCCTGCGGGCGAACCGCAATCATGCGATCGAGGCTCCACTCCCCCGTGTCGACTTTCGCGAGCACCGTCGCGGCAAGCGCGATCTTGAATGTGCTCGCCATCGGGAAGGACTGCGCGCCATGGAGCGAGATCACCTCTCCCCCGTCGAGGTCCTGCATCGCCACCCCCACGGTGCCGTTGCTGGCCCCGGCGATCTGCGCAAGTGCCGCCGCGACAGGCGCGGAAGCGGGATGCCCCGCCTGCGCCTCTGCCTGTACCTGTGCCTCTGCCTGCCCCGGCACGGCAACCAGCGCTGCCGTTCCCAGCGCAAGAGCGACCCTGAGCCCGCCAACACGCCATCTACGCATCACACGATCCTCCGATAGGGGGCCCCGCTGAAATTGAGCACGTGCAGACGTCCTCCCAGCATCTTGTCCATCCACAAGCGATCGGTTGCCCCTTCGTCCGCCCGGGCGGACCAGTGCCCGCCCTCGCGCGGGACAATCGCGCCGAACAGGTCCGACCAGAGGGTGTCGCCGCGCACGACAAGACGGGTGCGGAACCAGGGCGTGCCGTCGCCAAACAGGCCCGTGTAGGGCAAGAGCGCCTCGCTTTGGGGCGGTACTTCGGGACGAGCCCCCTTGGCAAAGAGCGTATCGCCCCACCACAAGCCGTTGCTTTTCGCATCGAACTGCAGGGGCCAGGAGGCGTAGTCACGATGGTCCGTCGCCAGCACATCCTTGCCGGCACCCTCGACCCGTCCTTCCTGCCCATCGGCCACCAGTTTCAAGCCATCTCCCGCTTCGCGCACCAGTTCGAACGTGCGCCCATCCGATCCCTGCCAGGTTCCGGCGAAACGGTCCGCCTCGGCGATCCGACGAGCCGCGAGGGGATCGGGCGCTTCGGGCAGGGGCAGGCCTTCGCGCGCCGCGCGCAACAGGCGCACGGCATAGGCCGTCACCTGGCGCGGGCGGTACCCTCCCAGACGTGCATTGACGCTCGCGAAGGCCCCGACGCCTGCCGGGGCATCGACGTGGAAGGAGGAACTGAACGCCAGCATGCCGCCCGTGTGGTGCAGAACCGGGCGATCATCGAGCGTGACCGTCGCGATCCCGCTGGCGTAGAGCGAGCCCGGGCCGAACTGGGTGTTGGGCATGGCCTGGGCCAGGAAAGCCGCCGCGTCCGCGTCGGACAGCAGCGGAGCGCCCTTCCCCTGGCCAAGGCCGATCACAAACCGCAGGTAGCCCGCCATGTCGCGGGCCGAGGCGCCGACCGTCCCGGAGGCGAAGTCGTCCTCAAGAAAAGGCCCGCGGACCATCGGGATCCGGGTCATGGCGGCAAGGTCTTCGCGCTCGGGCACGTAACCTGTGGCAAACTCTGCCCGCGCGGCCAGGCTAAGATGGGCATGGGCATCGTGCATGCCCAGCGGGTGCAGGACCTCGCGCGCGATCACCTCGGGATGCGGGCGACCGGTAACGGCTCCGATCACCAGGCCCAGCAGCATGTAGCCGGTGTTGCTGTAGGAAAAGCGCGTGCCCGGCGCAAAACCGCACCACAGGCGCCCGTCGGGCGTATCGGGATAGAGCGCGGCATCGTGCGGCAAGCCGCCCGCATGGTTGAGCAACTGGCCAAGCGTGATCGGCGTTTCAGGCAGAGAGGCGGCATCCAGATAACGCGACACGGGCGCCTTCAGATCGAGAAGTCCGCGTGCGGCAAGACGATGGACGCACAAGGCCGTGATCGACTTGCTGATCGAACCGATCTCGAAAAGATGGTCGGGGCGGACCAGCTCGCCGTTCTCGACCGACGCGGTTCCCAGCGACAGGCTGGCGGAAAACCCGGCATCGTCGGACAGGGCCAGTGTCATGCCCGGCAGGCCGTAGCCTTCGAGTTCGCTCTGGGCATAGGCGACAAGCTTGGCGAGCGCGGCCTTGTAAGTCCCCCCGTCCCCCTGGATGGCAAGGCTTGCCGGAACCGCGCCAGGAACTGCGCCCGCGGCGCGCGAGGCCACGGCCATGCCCACGGTCAGACTGGCCGAACCGGCCAGAAGAGTGCGTCTGTTCACGTTCATATTCATGCCTATGCTGCGGCCCCTGCAAAATAGCGCTCGCCGTCCTCGCAAAGCGCTGCCTCGACCAGTCTTACCCAGAATTGCGCGCCGACCGGCAGGGCCTCGTCGTTGAAATCGTAGTGCGGACTGTGGAGGATCCTGCCGTCCGCGTTCGAGCCATTGCCGATGAAGAGATAGGCGCCGGGCATTTCCTCGAGCATGAACGCGAAGTCTTCCCCGCCCATGACCGGCTCGACATCGCGCAGCACCCGATCCTCGCCCACCAACGCGGCCGCGACATCGGCCGCGAAATGCGCCTCTGCCGGGGAATTTATCGTGGGCGGATAGGAACGCTGGTAATCCAGAACAGCCTCGCAGCCGGTCGCCGCCGCGATGCCCGAGGTCACTTCGGCCATACGCCGTTCGATCAGGTCGCGCGTGGCCGGGCGAAACGAGCGCGCCGTGCCGCGCAGCACGACGTTCTGGGGGATCACGTTGAAGCTGTCCCCGGCTGCACTCTGGGTCACGCTGATGACCCCGGAATCGACCGGTTCGAGATTGCGGCTGACGATCGTCTGCAGCCCCAGGATGATCTGCGCCGAGGCCACGACGGGATCGATCCCGGTCTGGGGCATCGCGGCGTGAGCGCCGCGCCCGGTAATGTGGATTTCCCAGGTATCCACACACGCCATGATCGGACCGGGCCGCACAGCCAGTGTTCCGACCGGCATGCCGGGATAGTTGTGCATGGCAAAGACGCGCTGCGCCGGGAAGCGGCTGAACAGCCCCTCGTCCATCATCCGACGCGCACCGGCCTGCCCTTCTTCGGCGGGCTGGAAAATGAAATGGACAGTCCCGCAGAACGTCCCGTGCTGCGCCAGATGACGCGCCGCGCCCAGCAGCATTGCCGTATGGCCATCGTGCCCACAGGCATGCATCTTGCCCGGCGTGGCGCTGGCATGGGCAAAGCTGTTCACCTCGCGGATCGGCAGCGCGTCCATATCGGCTCGCACCGCGATCGCGGGCCCCTCCCCGCGACGCAATGTGCCCACGACACCGGTCCCGGCCAGCCCCCTGTGGACCTCGATACCCCAATCACAAAGCTTGTCCGCGACGAAGTCGGCCGTCGCGTGTTCCTCGTAGGCGAGTTCGGGATGCTGGTGCAGGTGCCGGCGCCACGTGGCCAGCTCGGCCACCATGTCCGGGGCCATCTCGGCCAGCCGTTCGTGCGATTTCATGAATAGGCCTCCTTGGGCACCAATGAGGGGGAACGCGGTGACGTCATCGCCAGCACGAGGGTCAGCCCTGCGCCGATGGCCAGCATCGCGGCGATGGTCAGCAGGCCCGCCGTATTTCCGCCCGTCAACGAGCGGGTCCACCCCATGAGCCAGGGACTGACCAGCCCGCCGGTGATCCCGATCGAATTGATCAGCGCGACGCCGCCCGCGCTGGCCTCTCGTCCAAGAACACGCGCCGGCAAGGTCCAGAATACCGAGTATCCTCCACAGATCGCCGCCGTTGCCGCCGTGATCAGGACATACCCGGTGATGGGCCCGATCAGGCTGCTGGTGGCCAGAGCCAGGAGCACCGCGCTGAGCAGCAAGGGTATTCCGGCATGGCCAAGACGCTCGCGCGTGCGATCCGAGCGGCGCGCGACAAGCACCATCATGACCATGCCAAGCGCATTGGGCGGCATGGACAGCAGGCCAATCTGCTCGAGGCTGACATCGAGCATCTCCTGCAGCATCGTGGGCAGCCAGAACGCAACGGCGTAGAGCCCCGCGCCCATCGAGAACAGCACGAAGCCCAGGACGTAGTGGCGCGGATTGGCGAAGAGCGCGCCGATGGGCTCACGCAGGCTGGTCGCCGGCTTGATCTGCCTCGCCAGGCGGGCCTTGTCGTCTGTCGAAAGCCAGTTTGCCGCCTTCGGGTTTTCCGCAAGCCGCGCGAGCACGTAGAGCCCGAGAAGCGCGCAGGGCAGTCCTTCCAGAAGGAACATCCACTGCCAGCCGAAAAGCCCCAGAACGCCATCGGTGTGGACCATGATCGCTGTTGAAAGGGGCCCACCGATGAACGCCCCGAAGGGACCTGCCAGCAAGAAGATGGCAAAGATGGAGCCGCGCCGTTCTTCCGGAAACCACAGGGAAAGATAGAAGATGACACCCGGCGCGAAACCGGCCTCGAAAATGCCGAGCAGGAAACGCAGGACATGCAGCATGCCCGGCGTCGTCACGAACATCATCCCCGCCGAGGCGAGCCCCCACAGGATGAGGATACGGCCAAGCGTGCGCCGCGCGCCGACCTTGAGGAGGAGCAGGTTGCTCGGCACCTCGAAGAGCAGGTAGCCCAGGAAGAAGATGCTCGAGGCAAAGCCATAGGCCGCGTCCGACAGGCCGATCTCGGGGCCCATCTGAAGCTTGGCAAAACTGATGTTCACCCGGTCGAGCGAGGAAAACAGGTAGCAGAACATGAGCAAGGGCAGGAGCCGCCACGCGATGCGCCGGTAGAGACGCGCATCGTCCATCGAAGTCGAAGTCTGTGTCATGCCTTCCCCGAAAGCTGTGCGCGCGCCGTGCGCGCCGGAAAGATCCGCGCAGCAGGCTCGCCGCGCGCCCAGGGATCGGGGACGCGCGGAAAGTAATCCAGGCTACGGCGGGTATAGGGGATCGCCTCGAAGTCGACCCGCAAGGCGCCGGGTGTGGCCACGGACATCGTCTCGCGGGCCAGAGGCGCAAAGTCCGCGCGGTAATGGACAGCGGACTTGACCAGAACCACGCGTTTGTCGGCAAGATCGATCCCGAGCCCTGTGAAGGTATCAGGGGCGTAGGTCTGCGCCCGCGCCGAACAGACGACAACGTCGATCCCCTCGCAGCGCAGCCAGACGGCATCGCCCATGTCCTGGCGGTTGCCGAACACCGCGCTGGTGTATCCTTCGCGCAGGGCCATAACGGTTCCTGTGACACGCACAGGATCACCCGCCGCAGGGCCTGAGTGCCCCCCGAGCACGAGGGAAACCTCCCGTCCCTCGCCCGCCGCGCGGCACAAATGGACCGCCTCGGGGTCCCACAAGGCGCCGAAGACAGCTCCTTCTGCGCCAAGCCGAAGAAGAGCCGCCAGGCCAAAGACGCTGTCCCCGGCCGCCCCGCCCCCGGGATTGTCGCAGGCATCGCCCAGCACGGTCAGGCCCGGCGAGGCGAGAGCCCTGCGAAGCACGTCTTCAAGAGCCGGCAAGCGATGGCGCAGCACCTCGCGCTGCGCGTAGATATCCTGCGCAACGCCAAGCGCCCTGCGGCTCGCCGCACAGCCCTCGCCATCGGCATAGACGAGCACGCGGGTTCCCACGTCGGCCACATCCGCCCAGGGAAAACCATGGGCAAGGTTGACCGAGAGGATGCGCCCGCATTCAAGGCCCCGCCATTTCGCGACCAGCCCCGCCATCGGTTGGTGCGTGGTGGGATAGAAGCCGATCATCTGCGTATCGAGCAGGGCCGCCACCGGCACGATCTCCTGCCGCGCCGTCCTCAGCGCCAAGCTGTAGAGCTGCGCTGCGCAGCTCCCGAGATCGGTGTGCGGGAAGAGCTTGCCGATCACGATCAGGTCCGCGGTCTCGACCATCGTCTCGCTCAGGTGGCAATGCGGATCGAGTTCGACCCCGATGACCGCATGCGGCGCCATCGCGCGAACCCGGGTGAGCAGGTCACCCTCGCAATCCTCCACATGCTCGGCCACCATGGCGCCGTGCAGAACAAGGAGGATCACGTCGAGCGGCCCTGCCCCGGCAAGATCGTCCAGCAGGCCATCGCGCAAGGTTTCGTAAGCCTGCCGCGCGACCAGCCCCGCCGGCTGCGCAAACGCGCTCAGCCCTTCGATGACCTCGTGTCCATCGGCCTCGGCCCGTGCCCGCATCACGCCCATCAGCCCCCCGAGGATCGAGCCCGGGACACAGGTAGCCTTGCGGCTCACACCGTGCTCCTCGAACGCGGCCATTGTCGTCGGGAACGCCGCGAAGGTATTGGTCTCGGTGGCGATGCCCCCCAGGAAGATGCGCATGGTCCTGTCCGCCGCCCCGGTCCCAGCCAGCCCGATCAGAAGGCCGCGTCGACCGACAGGCCGATGGTGCGCGACTGGATCGGGATGAAGGACGGGCGCGTCGCGTTGTACTGGTTGTAGAGGCCCGAATAGGACATGTCGTTGAACAGGTTGCGCGCGTAGAGACGCAGCGACAGCGCATCGACCGTCAGTCCGAGATGGGCATCGACCACGTTCTGCGCCTTCATGGTCAGCACGTTGGCGGTGTTGCTCTCGGCATGGGTCAGGGAGGCGCCGCGATAGCGGTACGCAAGACCGGCCGTCAGCGTGTTGTGGCGGTTCAGCGCGCGCGAATAGTCGAGCGTCGCCGCCGCCGTCCAGCGCGGTGACAGCGGCAGGCGATCCCCGTCCTGCGCGAAAAGGCTCGCCACAGGCTCGTCGAAATGCGCATCGGTGAACGAGGTGTTCGCGCCCAGCTTCAGATCCGGCGTCAGACGAAAGCCCACGCTGGCCTCGAAACCACGGCTCGAGGCCTTGCCTCCGTTCCCGATATAGGTCGTCCCGGTCTCGCTCAGGATCTGGACCTGGATATCCTTCCAGTCGATGTAGAAGGCCGAGAGTTCGATATCGAGACGGTCATCAAGAAGCGTGCCCTTGTAGCCGGCCTCATAGTTGATCAGCGTATCCGAGGCATAGCTGTCCGGGTTGCCCAGGATCGGCGCGTTCGGGCCGCCCGCACGGTAGCCACTCGCCGCGCGCAGGTAGATGTTGGAGCGCGCATCCAGCGCATAGCGCGCGGTCGCCAGCCAGGTCAGGACGTTGTCGTCGGAATCGAGCACGGTCGAGCCCTCGCCCCCCATCAGCACCCCGGAGTAGTACTGCTCGTAGTGCTGCTCGTTCCGGCTGTAACGCAGCCCGCCTGTCAGGTAGAGCGCGGGCACCACGTTCCAGGTCACATTCGCAAAGCCCGCGTATTCGCGAAAGCTCGAGGGCGAATAGATGTCCGCCATGTCTGGCACCCCGGCAAGCGCGCCGCCGTCCTGCGCCACCGCCTCCACCAGCTGCGCGTTGCGCACGTGCTCGCTCGTGTAGAAGCCGCCCACCATCCAGTCGATCGCGCCCCCCGAGTTGGAAGCCATGCGCAGTTCCTCGGTGAACTTGGCCAGACGCACATCGAGCGTAAAGGGCGTGGGCGCGCCCGCCTCGGCGCCCACAAAGGGCGCATAGGCTCCGTACAGGTCAGTGGCATCGAGATACTGTCGATTGCGGGTCCGCGACCAGCTGGCCGCGTTGGTGACACTGGCAAAGCCCAGGTCCCAGTCCGCGGTCACCGCGTAGTACCGCAGCTTCTGAGCGAACAGCTCGGGGAGCTGGGTGGAATTGGCATAGCCCTCATAGGCCGGTGCAAGCGTCTCGCGCGCGAGCGTGACGGCACTGATCCCGTTGGCATCGACATCCTGAAGCAGCGCGGAGCCCCTGATCTCGAGCCTGTCGGAAGGCCGGAAGGTGGCCGCGATGCGCCCGCCCTTCTGGGTCGAGGAATTGTAGTCCTCGACGCCCGTGCCCACGTTGTCGATCCAGCCTGCGTTCTTCTGGTAGAAGCCGCTCGCCCGGACGCCGAGGACACCCTCGACGACCGGAATGTTGACCAGCCCGCGCGCGCCCCGCGTCGCGGCGGAGGCCCCATCGGTGTACTCGACAAGCGCCCCGCCACGAACCTGGTAGTCGTAGGTATCGGCCTCCTGCAGCGTGTACTTGAGCAGGCCGCCCATGGCCCCGGCGCCATAGAGCGTGCCCTGCGGCCCGCGCAGCACTTCCAGTTGCTTGAGATCGTAGGGCATGAGATCGAGCGCGAACGTCGAGGCCCGCGCATAGTTCGAACTGGAGCCGACCGGCGTATCGTCGAGATAGGTGGCAACCAGCGCGCTGGCCCCGATCGCACCGCCGGTGTTGATCCCGCGCAGGATGATCTGTGCCTGCCCTGGCGACCCGCCACTGTTGACCGCAAGACCTGGCACATAGGAGGCATAATCGGCCAGCGCCGGCGCCCCGGTCCGCTCGATCGCATTGCCCCCGATGACACTGATCGAGACGGGCACATCACGCAGTTTCTCCTCGCGCTTTTGCGCAGTGACCACGATCTCGCCTCCCGAGGCCGCCAGCTCGCCCCCCTCGTCCGCAGACGTCTGGGCCTGTGCCGAAGCTGGCACCATCAGGAGCGGAGACGCGGCCACCGACATGCCGACCAGCCATTCGCGAAACTGCATGCGCATTGATATCCCCACCTTGCTGCTACCCCCTTGGCGCGCCGGTTCGCCATGCCTCGCAACGGCGCGCGCGCCGGACACGCGATGACCGGGAGGGACGAGCCCCGTCCCTTCGCCGATGCTGCAAACCTTGGGAATTTTCAGAGACAACTCAAACGCACGACAAGCTTGCGCGCATTAGCGCGACTTATGCTTTCCAGAACCGCTGCGCGCGCTCTTCTTCCGCCTTCAGAGCGGAGCTTTAATCTATAAATTTGAGATGGTTATTCTTTAAATCGAGAGTTCCAACGCCCGACATTCCTCGACCAGCCAGGACGTGAAGAGTGCGACGCTGCGCTTGCGCGGCTGATGCGACAGCAAGGCATAACGCGAGTTGGAGACCACCACCTCCGGCGAGGCCTGGACAAGATTGCCCTTGGCCAGTTCCTCGTGAACCAGTTCGAGCCGCCCCATCGCGATGCCGGCGCCGCGCGCGGCGGCTGCGAGGGCCATGTCGGAAAGATTGAACAGCTGCGAACGATGCGCGCCCAGCGGCGGCTTGCCCACGCTCTCGCGCCAGATGTTCCATTCGACGTAGCGCGCCGCCCCCACCCACGCGCTCTCGTCGTGCAGCAAGGTGACGTTCTCGTCTTCGTCCTCGTCCCAATGCGGGTGGTCTGCAAGGTAGGCCGGACTGCACACGGGCACGATACGCGAACCCAGAAGCCGGACCTGGTGAATTCCGGTGTAGTCGACCGGATCATAGGTGATGATCACATCGACATCCTGCGCGGACAGGAATTGCTCGTCGATCCGGACATTGTCGGCGTTGATGCGAAACTCGATATCCGGGTATTGCTGAAGGAAGCGGCCGACGCGCGGCATCAGCCAGCGCAGCGCGAAGGTCGGCACGCAATTGACGTTGAGCGTGTGCTTCTGGTCGATCGCGTTGCTCAGCGCCATCTCGATCTGCCGCATCGACTGACCGAGTTCGTCCTTGAGCTGCAGCCCGAGGGCGGTGAGATCCAATCCGCGCGACTTGCGCACGAACAGGGCCCGCCCCAGCCGCTGTTCCAGCGAACGGATCTGCTGGCTGATCGCGCTCTGACTGAGATTGAGCTCGCGTGCCGCTTCCGTGAAGCTCCCCGTACGCGCCGCGCTTTCGAAGCAGCGAAGCCAGGCAAGGTCAGAAGGTGTCAGCGCCACGCGAATTCCTGTCGAGCGTTGGTTTCGAAAGGATGACCTCTACGCATCGTGTCCGCAAAGGCCAACCCGCCCCTCCCCTCGCTCAGCTGAGCTCTTCGCGCGCGAGCCAGGCCTGGAAGATCACATCCGGGACGAGCGAGCCCCCCGTTGCCCAGACCACATGGACGGCGTTTGCGCGCTCTGCCCCGATGCCAAGGCCCTCGAGGCAGGCCAGCCCCTCAGGGCTCGTGAGCAACCGGCCCGGGCCGGACAGGCCCGCGGTTGCCGACGGTTCGAGCCGCAAGCCCGCCGCGTCGTGAAGTCGGCGCACATAGCCCAGCATGGCCTCATCGCTTTCCGTCAGGACACCCGCGAGGCGTGCGCGCATCATGCGGGCCACCAGCAGCGAAGCCTGCGTCACGGCCAGTCCGTCGGCTTCCGTCCGCCCGTCGAGACCGAAGTCGTAAACCGAATGGGGCGCGTCGTATCCCCCCAGCATCTGGGTCAACATGCAAGGCGCGGCGACAGGCTCGGCAAAGAAGCAATGGACATCGCCTCCGAACAGTTCGTGCAGACCATAGGCTATGCCGCCCGGTGCGCCGCCGATGCCGCAGGGCAGATAGACGAAGAGTGGCCGGTCCGGGCCAATCGCCATACCGGCCTCGTCCAGCTGCGCCTTGAGTTCCGGCACAGCCGCGCTGTACCCCAGGAACAGGTCGGCGGAATGCTCATCGTCCACGAAGTGACAGGCCGGATCGCGCCCCGCATCCTGGGCGGCCGCATGGACGGCGCTGATGTAGTCACTTGCGTGCTCGATCACCTGCGCTCCAGCATCGCGCAAGCGGCTCTTCTTCCAGTCCTTGGCATCGCGCGACATATGGACATCGACCGCGAAGCCCAACGCCCTTCCGATCAACCCCACGCTGAGGCCCAGATTGCCTGTGCTCGCCACAAGAAGACGGCGGGTGGCCAGAAACGCGCGCGCGCGTGGCTCGCGCAGCGCCTCGAATGGGGCATCACCGGCAAAGATCCCCGCCTCGACGCACGCCGCATGGGCATGGCGCACCACTTCGAAGAAACCACCGCGCGCCTTGATCGAACCGGCGACCGGCAAGCTGTCATCACGCTTCAGGTACACCGTGGCTTCGGTGTCCCCCAGGCCAGGAACGAGCCCCCTGTCCAGCGCCAGCAGATCCGAGGCGACACCCCGCTCCCCTACGTCCCTGGGAAAGAGCGCAAGGAGCAAGGGCTGCATCGCCTGCCACGCCTCGCAGGCTTCGGCGAAATCGCGTCTGTCGATGGCATCGCCCTGCCCGCCAGGCACAGTCGCAGCCCGCTCCGGATTGATCCAGAGCACCGGCTTGCCTGCCCGGACATCCACCTCGACCATCACCATGCTTCCCTGCGAACCTTTCCATTCATGGACGTTGGCTATCATCGCCCGGCGCGCGTGCAAAAGGCGTCGGAGATGCAGAGACATTAGTCTGGCTTATGGACTGCGTGGCACCACCCTTATGACATGTGGCCCCCTTTACGTCATGAAACTGCCAAGAACGGAGACCGTCCGAGCTCCGCGAGACATCCGCTTTCAGATGCACGCAGTTCAGGGGGTTTGCATGCAAAATTTGCGCAGTAGCGCCAGCACCATGGCCATGGCCGCTTTCATTACCACGCTGTTCGGCGCCACCGGCGCGCATGCGCAGGAGGCGGCCGAAACGCCAGGTTCCGAGACCAGGGGCAACGACATCGTGGTAACGGCCAGCCGCCGCGAACAACGCCTGATCGACGTTCCCATGAGCATCTCGGCACTCCAGCAGGAGGATCTTGATCGCCAGGGCGTGACCTCCATGCACGACCTCTCCCGTGCCGTCCCCGACCTCGTCGTCGTCGAGGCCGGCCCCGGCCAGAACCGTGTCTTCATGCGCGGCATCGCCAATGGCAACAGCCTCACTTCACTCGTGGGCGTGTACCTCGACGAGATCCCGGTAACCGGCTCATCGCTTGGCCAGCCTGACCTGCAGATGATCGATCTCGAACGCGTCGAGGTGCTGCGTGGGCCGCAGGGTACGCTCTACGGGCAAGGCTCTGCGGGCGGCACACTGCGCTTCATCACCGCCAAGCCCGACACCACCCGGGCTTCGGGCGCCATGGAATTCACCGGCTACGACACCCGTTACGGCGATTTCAGTGAAAAGATGACCGGCCACCTCAATGTGCCGGTCGTGGACGACACGTTCGCGGTGCGCGTGGCGGGCACGCTGGCCAATATCGGCGGGTGGATCGACCAGCCCGACGCCGGACGCAGCGACATCAACGATCAGCTCATGCGCCACATCCGGGCAAAGGCCTTGTGGCAGGCAAGCGCGGACCTGACCATCGAAGGCACCGTGGTTGTCCATCGCAACGAAGGCCACGGCGTCAACGTGGGCGCGGATGGTGACTACGACGTCTACTATCCGGGCGGCGATCCCGAGGCGCGCCAGTCCTTCCGCGACGACTATACGATCTACAACGGCACCCTGACCTACGACTTCGGCGGTGTGCAGCTGCTCAGCTCGACAAGCTGGATGAACACCACGCGCCACAATGTCGGTGCCGCCCAGAAAATTGTCGGCGTCGAGACCTTCCTCGACGATTCCATCGGCACGAAGAGCTTCACGCAGGAAGCGCGCCTCAGCTCCACCGATGCCGGACCGCTGCACTGGGTCGTGGGCGGGTTCTACACCAACGAGAAGCTGGACCGCGATCTTGATGTAACCCTCTACACCATGGGTCTCGTCATCGAGTCCCCGAGCGTCACGCGCCAGAGTTCGGAAACGATCTCGGCCTTTGGCGATGTCAGCTACGACGTGACCTCCGCGTTGCAGCTCGGTGTCGGCCTGCGCTACTTCCACGACACGCGCCACGAAAGCAACGCCGCGCTGTCGCAGGAAGGCAAGTTCCACTCGGTGAACCCGCGTTTCTACGCGAACTTGCGGGTTTCGGAGGATGTCACGATCTACGCGAATATCGCAAAGGGCTTCCGCAGCGGCGGCTTCCTGGGCGATGCGGATCTCTCGACCTACGATCCCGAAACGGTCTGGTCCTACGAGCTGGGCACCAAGGGCGAACTGGGTCCCGTGAGCTGGGAACTCGCCGGATACTATTCGCAGTATCAGGATTACCAGACCTTCGTGATGGTCAGCGCCGTCTACGGCGGTGTGACCAATGCCGGTGACGCGGAGGTCTATGGCCTCGATGCCTCGCTTTCGCTCGAACCTGTCTCCGGGCTTACGCTTGCCGCCTCGGGCAACTACACCCACACGGAGCTGACCGAGGTCGATGCAGCCACAGTGACGAACATCGCAGGCGATCCCCTCGACTTCGTCCCCAAGTACACGGTCACCGGCTCGGCGGAGTATCGCTTCGCACTGACAGACAGCCTCCCGGCCTTTGCCCGCGTCGATTTCAGCCAGATCGGCAAGTCGACGATCACGGATCGCAGCTACGGCCTGATCCGCTATCCGTCTGACGAGCTCAGCCTGCTGAGCGCGCGCCTGGGCATTGCGGCACAGTCCTGGAAGTTCGAGATCTTTGCCAACAACCTGCTGAACGAAAACGGCCTGCAGGACCCGATGGCCGCGATCGGCCTCGACACCCGTGCCAAGCCCCGTACGATAGGCTTCACCATCGGCAAGAGCTTCTGAACCCATTGTCCCAGCCCCCAGCCCTGCCTCTTCGGCCCTTGCGTCCTGGCCCCCGCCGCCTTGCCGCCCTGGCCCTGACGCCGGTCTGGGGGCTGGCGTTCTGCATGGCCGCCTGTGCAACGCCGGCTTCGCAAAGCGACGACGAGGCGTTTCGCGACTATGCCCAGATGCACGTAAGGCCTCTCCCGGCAACCGGGGACCTTCTTGCCGGACTGCAGGACGAGAACGCGCCCGGTGCCGTCACGGACCGCCTGTGCGCCGCGAAGATCGTGGCTCTGGGCGAACCGGAGCATGGCGCGCCCGGCCCTCTTCGTGTGCGGGACCGCCTGTTCCGGTCGCTCATCGCCCGGTGCGGGACGCGTGTCATCGTCCTGGAAACAGGCTTCACCGAAGCCGCCATCCTGAACCAGTGGCTACAGACCGGCTCGGGCGATATCGACGATGTCTTGCGCCGAGGTCTGACCTGGGGGTTTGACAGGTACCCGCAGAACCGGGCCTTGCTGCTCTGGATGCGGGAATACAACGAGGCCCACCCCCACGATCCGCTCCACCTCTACGGCATGGATATCCCGGGCGGCGACAAGGAAGACGGCCTTGGCGCAACGCGCGTGGTTCTCGATACAATCGGCGCTTTCATCGCCAGCCAGTCGCCCGAAGGTCTCGAGCGTGAGGTCGAGGTTCTGGAAGATCTGGCGCCGCACTTCACGCTCACGGCGTGGCGCAGCGTGCCCGCGCCGCGCCGCGCCGCCCTGAAGCCTGCCCTCGACAAGATCGCGGCACGGCTGCACGGGAGCGATCATCTGCCTGTGCTCACCCGCGAATGGATGCTGCAGAACATCGAAGTCGCCCGCAGCAGCGCGGCCATGTTCGCCTCCTGGCCGCAGGCCTCCTCGAACCACCCCGGTATTCCGCCCGAGGCCTGGCAGTCTGCACAGATCCGCGACGCAACGATGGCCGCCAATGTCATGTGGGTACAGCAGCATATCCATCGCCGTGGTCCGGTCTTCGTCACCGCTCACACGGCACATACCATGGCCGCGAAAGTCCAGGGCTCCATCTGGGACAGCTACGCGACGCCACCTGCCGCCATGGGAGACAACCTTCGCACACGGCTGGGCCGACAGTACGTCACGATCACGATCAGCCGCACGGCTGGCGATGCGGGCTCCCTCGATCGGGCGCTTTCCAAAGCGAGGCGAGGCGGCTTCCTGCTTTCCTTGACCGCGCCGAATGCGACCGATGCGGCACGGCGCTGGATGGAAAGCCCCCAGTCAATCCATGTGAATGCCAAGGATAGCTTGCGCATTTCCCCCGCCCAAGCCTTCGACATGCTGATCCATCTTCCCTGACACCTGCAAGATCAGGCAAGACGGGCCACGCAGCGAGAGGTTTGTGGCACGTTGGAACCCCACGCGAGCGCCAGAAAAACGCACCGGCTTGAGGGGCGTCCAGTCAGCTCTCTCGAGGCCGACAAGAACACGTCGCTGTCGCTTCCCCTATTCGCCCCCTTGCGGACACTAGGCGCATGCCTACTATGCTCCTATGCCCCCACCCCGCCTGTTGATTTTGCCTATTTTCGTCCTTGCGTTGACGGGATGCTCGCGGGCGATAGATGTGAACGTTGCGTTACTGGACGGGTTGCCCGTTCTCTCTTTCCGTACACTTGGATTCTTCCCTCGTCCGCTTCCCACCGTCTGCTTGTGGCAAGCCGATATCATCGACGATGTGACTGACAAGCCTGTGATGTCGCTCTTCGCAACGCATTTCGAAGATGATTGCGCCCAAATTTCCAAGGCGAACTTTGCGCAGCCCGAACAGGGCTTGAGACGAGCCGGTGAGCCCACGGAGATTGTTGGTGGACGATTCTACCACGCCGAGGTCACCACAGAGGAGGGGCTGGGCCGATCAAAGAGTTGGCAGCAGCCCATGTAAGTGGACTAGCTCGGTTTGGCTAGCGTCCGCAAACCACCCATTCCGGCGAGTGGCAGATCCGGCCGGATAGGGGAACGTAGGGGCGGCTCCGGGACGCGACCAATCAGGTGCTGAGCGGCCAACTGGGCCGCCTGGCAGCCGGTCCCAGAGCGGACGCCTCAAAGCCCTTGCGCGCCCGACAGCGTTCCATCACGGAACATCCGGGAATGGGGCCTCAAGACTGGCAAACGTAATGGGATCCACGTTCAGCTCTTCATGCCGGGAAGTATGAGGATTGACGTGCCCCCCACGAACCGACTGGATCCACGTGCAAGATCACTTGAGATTTGCGGAAAAGCTCATTCTTGTTGCTTCGTTCAAATATGGCATCATTTTTCAAAAAAGACTGGAACAAACCATACTTTTCCGCTCATTTTGTATTTTACGATGTAGCCCTCCCTGGGGTTCAATGAAATTTTGAAGCATTCAAATGCCATTCTATTTTCTATGTCGTTTGTGAAACACACATCCGATCCATTTATTTGATAGTTTGGACTTGATCTAAATAATCCACCCGGATTATAAATATAGACTTTACCATCCTTACTAAATCTCATATATGGCGGAAAAAATAACCCAAAATCGCGCCCCGGCTTGACGCGCATTGGCGCTTCTTTAATCTTTCTCCTTATCTGCTCTTCGTGCAGAACCTTCCCTGAAAGAAAGTATTTTTGATAAGCCCTATTTCTGTCGTCAAGTTTTTTCCGGAGCAATTTTTCTCTAGCTGCAGGGCTATTCGAGGGGGCACTAGCTTGCGCATAGATGCCCGTAGGCATTAAGATTGTCGCCATCGCGAAAAATGCGGCTGAGTTGATCTGAATTTTGGTCATGCTCAGGCCCTTCTGCAAGTTCCAGTTTTTGAGCCTTTGCCATGAAAATGGCAACGCCCGCCACCCTCCCCACCCCTCGGCGCCGGTCGATCTGGTCGACAAAGGAAAGCGAAGCTGGCGGGAGGACGCCGCCTTGGCACAAGCACCCACCCTCTCCGATTCCGGGAGCGCGAGGGCGATGGCCCTCGCATCGGCTTTTTCTTAGCCCCCGACGCCGGGAGTTTTCCCTTTCCTACAGCCGCACTCTCGTGCGAAACCGAGGGAATGCTCGTTCTCGCCACGTCCTCGAAACCAGACACCCCGGGAGGGTGACACGGGCGACAGGTGACACCCTCTGGACCGTGTCACCTGTGTCAACCTGGGTGTCACCCGGCCCCGATGTAGCTAGGCCGCGAGGCCGATGTCCTCAGCATCGACCCAGTTGCCGTGGAGGCCGAAGCGCAGCCGGATCGGGATGTGGACCGTCGCGACGGGGCCCTTGGCGATGTCGAGCGCGTCGAAGATCAGGAGGTCGCTGGTGTGCTCTTCCAGGCGGTTGCAGACCTGAACGATCCAACCGTCGCCTTCCTCGCCCTCGGCGCTGCGGGGCACGAAGCAGGGTTCCTGCAGGCTGGAGACCGGGCCGCACCACCAGTGCTGCTCTTCGCCGGTTTGGAAGTCCTTGAGGAACAAGCAGTTCATCAGGAGCCCGCCCGCGCTGCCACCGCGCAGTTCGACGGGGCGCTTCATGTCCATTTCGAGGAACCAGCCGTAGCGGGTCTGCTGGCCGGTAAAGCGGTCGTCGATGCGCGGGAATTCGCAGGCCGTCTCGCTCAGCTTCGTGACGGCTTCGAAGGCGTCCTCGTTGCTGGCCATGTCCACCGTCCAGTCGGTCGGGTAGCTCATCGCCTCCATGCCGTTGAAGGGCTCGCCGTGGATGTCGGGGAAGAAGGGGAACATGTTGTTCTTCGCCTCGCAGGTCAGGAAGTGGATCTTCGATCCCTCCTGCCAGGCGTTGAGGACGTGGCTGGCAAAGCAGTTGTCCCGCGTGAACCAGCGGATCTCGTCGCCCGAGACGCCTTCGCGGCGCGGGAGAACGCCCAGATGCACAGGCTTCGTCGTGTCGAAGCCGAAGTGCGGCAGGCCCTTCTCGAGCCGCTCCCAACTGCCGATCGAGGGCACGATATGGATGACGAGGTAGTCCTCGGTGATCGCGAAGTCGTGCATCATGCAATAGTAGGGGACCTTGAACCAGACCTCGCGGATCAGCTCTCCTTGCGGGTTGACCTCGTAGTAGGCGACATCGTCGGTGCACAGCCCCGAGGCGGCGTAGCCGATGGCGACCATGTTGCCGGTGACGGGATCGATCTTGGGGTGCGCGGTGAAGGTCTGGCCCTTCATCGTACCGCCGAAGGTCTCAAAACCCGTAGTCTCCATCGTCACCGGGTCCATCAGGAGGGCCGGGCTATCCTCCTTCATCGCCCAGAGCTTGCCCGCGTAGATCCACGCATTGGTGTTGGCGGTGGAGCGGTACTCGCCCCTGACGGACGGGTCGTCGGTAAGGGGATTGCGGTAGGCGCCGAACAGCGCCTTGCCGGCCTCGTGCTCCCGGTTCCACTTGTCGGTCTTTGCCCAGCGCTGGCGAAAATCGCACTGGCCGTCGTGGATGTGGAAGCGGGTGATCATGCCATCGCCGTTGAAAGCGATGTCATCGCCCAGCCGCGGCGGGAACTGCGGATCGGGCTGAACGCGGTAGAACGCGCCGCTCAAGGCTTCGGGAATGGTGCCTTCGTGGGCAAGGTCGGCGATGTCGGCCTCGATGCGCGACGGCGTGTTGAACCCGGTAAAGCTCGGGCTGTTGGGGAAGTGGGACATATCCTCTCCTGGATCGGCGAATCTCGTGCGTGGATTCGCCCTTGCGATATTGTATGCCTCACTCACAAATTTATCCAAGTCGCCGCTTGACGCAATGCAGAAATGATCGCAACTAGGGCCTATGAACGCCCCTCTCCCTCTGACTGAAGTGCCCACTGCGGCGAGCATCGATCATGTGCTCGACCTACATCTTCGCCTGGCGCAGGGCGCGGTGCAACGGCGGTTTTCCGACATTTTCAGCGACCTGGGGATCACCCAGACCCAGCTTACCACGATGATCCTGATCCAGGAGAACGCAGGCACCTCGCAGAGCGATATCGGCCGCACGCTGCAGATGGACCGCGCCACGGTGATGGGCATTATCAACCGCCTCGAAGGGCGTGGACTTATCCAGCGCGGCCAGTCGCCCACCGACAAGCGCCGTCAGACGCTCGCCATCACCGAGGCAGGCTCAGCCATGCTGTCGATCGCGCGTGAGCGCAGCACCGAACTTGGCAACTGGCTCAAGGAGCGCTTTTCCGATGCCGAGTTCCACATGCTCGCCGCACTGCTGAAGCGCATTCACGAGGTCGACATCAAGGCCTTCTGAGGCGCGCGGCTTCCCCCGCGCCCCAGCAAGATCGCTCAATCCTCGACGAACGCCGCGAAGCCTTCGAGACGCCCCTCGCCAAGCGTTGCCAGTCGTCCCAGCACCTCGGTACGGGCCGGGAGTTCGGCCAGGTAGAAACGCGCCGCGGCCTTGAGGCGGGCGCCTGCCGGATCCTCGCCAGCGTCGCGCACCAGACGCCCCGCTATCCAGCCCCCAACACAGGCTCCGCACAGATCGAGGAAGGCCAGCGCTCCAGCATCGCCATCGCGCCCCAAACCTTCCATCTGCGTCATCTGCGCCGCGACGGCCTCAAGCGTGTCGAGCCCTGCCCCCAGTTGCGCGGCCGCTTCCGTATCTCCCAAGTCGCCCTCGCCGCGCGCGATCGCGAGGAAATGGCCCAGCCCCTCCCCCTTCTCACGCCAGAGGCGGCGGTGGACCATGTCGATGGCCTGGATGCCGCTGGTACCTTCGAAGACGGCAAAGACGCGCGCGTCACGCAAGGTCTGCTCGACCGGCCATTCGCGGGTGTAGCCCGCCCCGCCGAAGACCTGCACCGCCTCGCTCGCACAGTCAAAGGCAAGCCTGGCCGACATGTCCTTGGCAATCGGCAAGAGGAACTGGGCGAGCGAGGCCCAACGCGCCTTGTCGGCGGGATCCTCGGCGCGTTCGCTCAGTTGCAGGATGTTGCCGCAGGCGAGTGAGACACCGCGCGCAGCCTCGATGCGACCAGCCATGCCGAGCAGCATGCGCTGGACGTCGGCATGCTCGCGAATGAGAACGGGCTTGTCGGTCGGTGCCCCGCCCTGCCGGCGCTCCCCGGCATAGCGCAGCGCCCGGTCGAACGCGTTGGCCGCAACACCGATGCCCTGCGGACCGCACGAGAGGCGCATGCGCAGCATCATGTGGAACAAGGTCTGGAGCCCGCGCCCTTCCGGACCGATCAGAGTCCCTTGCGCGTCCTCGTAACCCATCACGCAGGTCGGCGAGCCGTGCAGGCCCAGCTTTTCCTCGATACGGCGCACGAAGGCACCGTTGCGCGTACCATCCTCAAGGCTGTCGGGCACGAGAAACAGGCTGAGCCCACGCACGCCAGGCTGATCGTTCGAGCGCGCCAGCATGCAGTGCCCGATGCGCTGGGTCAGGTCATGATCGCCAAAGGAGATCCAGCACTTTTCCCCGGTGATCCGCCATCCGCCCGCGCCATCGGAGACCGCCCGGGTCCGGATGCGCCCGACATCAGAGCCCGCATCGGGCTCGGAAATGCAGATCGTCGCGCCCCATTCACCGCTGACGAGGCGCGGCACCCATTCGCCCGCGATCTCTGAAGGTGCGCTGGCCACCAGCATCTCGGCCGCCGTGCGCCCCGGCGTTCCCAGCATCGAGAAGGCGGGAGAAGCCCGGTTGAACAGCTCCTCGCACGCGTTCTGCAGGACGAGGGGCAGCGCCATACCGCCCAGTTCCTCAGGCAGCGGAAGGCCGATCCAGCCGCCTTGTGCAAACTCGTCCCAGGCCTCCTTGTGGCCGGGCACCGTCTTTACCCGTCCGTCGACGAGCTTGGCCCCGACCTCGTCCATCACACGGTCCACCGGCGCGATCACGCCTTCGGCCAGCTTCGCAGCCTCCAGAAGGATCTGCTGCCATGTCTCCTGATCGACCTCGACACCCGTGGCGGCCAGTTCCTCCAGGAACGGTGCTACCTCCAGATGACGGGCAAGGGCATCGCAATGCGGCTGGTAATCCAAGTTCGCTCTCCAAACGTATCGTTCTCTTGGAATCGAGATAGCTATGTTTAATTGCTATTTCGAGAGCAAAAGTCGAGACACCCTCTCCACTCAGTCACGCGGCTGGAAACGCAGGGCGAGAAGCGCGAAGGCCGCCGTGAGGGAGCCCAGAGCGATGGTGGTCGCAACCAGGGCGAGCGAGAGCCCCCACTCGAACAGCGCCCCAGCGAGGATCGGCGAAAGCGCCGCCCCGCCGCGTCCGATACCGATGGCAAAACCGGTGCCGGTCGCGCGCACGTGGGTCGGGAAGACCCGTGCAAACAGCGTGTAGAGACCCGAGACCGCGCTATTGGTGAAGAGCCCCGAGGCAAAGGCCAGGCCCGAGAGGCCAACGAGCGTGTTCGCCCCCGCGGCGCCGAACAGCGCCACCATGATCGAAGCGCCGAACAGCATGGTAACGGTCGCCCCCTTCAGCGGCAAGCGCTGCACGGCAAAGCCGAAGATCGCACCGCCCAGCACGCCGCCCATGTTGGCCCAAACGAGCACGCTCGCGGCCTCGGGCGGCGGGAAGCCCAGATCGACCACGATCTTGGGCGTCCATTTCAGGATGAAGTAGAAGCTGACGATATGGGCGAAATAGGCGAAGGTCACGAGCAGCGTCGTCGCCATCAGCCCCGGGCGCAGGATGTCGGCGATGGAGGCCTTCTCTTCCTCTTCGCGCACCGGCGGCAGGACCGAGACAGCCCCGTGCCCGAAACGGGCAAGCAGGGCATTGATCCGCGCCAGCGTATCGGGGTTTCGGTGCACGAGCGTGTAGTGGACGCTCTCGGGCACGAAGATCCAGACCAGCGGGATGAAGACGGCGGTGAGGATCGCGCCGAACCAGAAGATCGCGCGCCAGTCGAACATCACGAGGAGCTGCGCCGAGATAAGCCCGCCGATCACCGCGCCCATCGGGTAGCCGATGACCATGATGCCCATGGCGAGCGTACGGCGCCGGGTGCTGGCAAATTCGGCCGTGACCGCGTTGATCGAGGCGAGCATCCCGCCGATGCCGAGCCCTGTAAGGACTCGCCAGATCGAAAGTACGGTTACGCTGGTGGTCTGCGTGACCATGGCCATGCCCAGCGCCATGACGACCAGGCAGCCCAGGATCGTGCGGCGCCGACCGATCCGGTCTGCAACGCCGCCGAGCACCACCGAGCCCACGGCCATGCCGATGAGCTCCATCGAAAGCACCGCGCCCAGCGCCACGCGGTCGATCCCCCACTCGGTCGCGATGCCCGGCGAGGCAAAGCTGATCGAGAGCACATCGAACCCGTCGAGCGCGTTAAGGCCGACCATGATGGCCACGGCAATGATCTGCCCCCGCGACATGGGGGCTTCAGAAATGATATCGCGCGGATCGCGCAGGCTCGCATCGACCGAGTTCACGGCGCCGTCTCTCCCAAGGCTTGCGGAAGAACGGGCCGCTTCTTACGGCTCCGCTCCGCCTCTCATTGTTTCGTTAGCATACAATAAGAGGCGGAACCAACGCGAAAATCGCGCGGAGGATCAGGAGACCTGCTGGCCTGCCAGAACGGCACCGAAGCGCGGGTGCGCGAAGTGCATCGGCACGTCACGGCGGAACGGCCAGGTCGGGCGGTGCTCGCTTTCAGGAAGCAGGCGGTCGGGGCCTAGCGGGTCTTCCGGGAAGGTCTTGGCGGCGGGCTGAAGGTGCGAGGTGGTGTGCGCCCAGCCGTCCTCATAATTGGACTGCCACTGCATCATGTAGTCGAGGCGCTTGATCTTCCACACGCCGTTTTCGAGCACGTAGTCGTTCTCGTAGATACCCGCCTCCATGAACTGCTGGGGCATCATTTCCTCGCGCGTGTCCTGGAAATCGTCGTGCCAGCCACCGAACAGCATACCGCGAAAGCGGCCCTTCGCGGTCTGGCGATCGGGCGCGACGGTGATGATGTCCTGCATCTGGAAGTGGTCGAGGAGAAGGCCATCCACCGGCCCGGGGCGTCCACCTGTGAAGCGCCCCGCGATCCAGTCGCCGTAAAGCCGCTTCACACCGGCATGACCGACATATTCTCCCGAAAGAAAGACGACGACGCCATCCTCGGAAAAGAGCTGCGCAACTTCCTCGGGCTGGTTGAAGTCGATGTAGTAGCCGTAGGCCCAGTGCAGGCGGCGGATGGCGTTGATGTCCTCCAGTTCGCCCACGCGGTGTTCCAGCGCATCGAGGCGCGCGGTGGCGGCCTTGTCGAGCACGTCGGTCATGCGAATCTCTCCCATTGCACGATCTTGTTCGTTATAGTTTGCTACACCAACATTATTTGAAATCAAGGCGAGAGGAAAACTTCGCACCATGGGAGAGACGACAAAACGCCACGAAGGCCGCGTAGCCTTCATTACCGGAGGGGTATCGGGGCTCGGCTTCGGGATCGCGCGCGCGCTGTCCAACGCGGGCTTCAGGCTCGCCCTCAGCTACCGGAACGAAGACTACCGCACGCAGGCGGAAGATTGGTTTCGCAAGGAAAAACGGGAAATACCGCTGTTCCTGAAGCTCGATGTCACCGACCGTGCCCGCTTTGCCGAAGTGGCCGAGGAAATCGAGGCTGCCTTTGGCCGGCTCGACGTGCTGGTCAACAACGCGGGCGTCTCGGTATTCGGGCCGACCGACACCGCCACCCATGCCGATTACGACTGGATCATGGGGGTGAATTTCGGAGGTGTTGCAAATGGTCTGGTAGCCCTGCTTCCGCTTCTGAAGCGCACCGGCAAGGGCGGTCACGTCGTCAATGTCGCCTCGATGGCGGCGTACCTTTCGGGTCCGCAGGCGGGCATTTACACCGCGAGCAAGTTCGCCGTGCGCGGCCTGACCGAGAGCCTGCGCTACAACCTCGCGCCCGAAGGCATCGGGGTCTCGCTGCTGTGCCCGGGGCTCACCCGCACCAACGCGTGGGACAGCGCGTTTCGCCGCCCGGACGCCTTTGCGCAAAGCGGGTTCGAGGACATCGATCCCGAGGCGCTGACCGAATTCGGCAAGGCCTTCGAGCTTGGCATGGACCCGCTTGAAGTGGGCGAAAAGACCTTGAATGGCATCGAGGAGAACCGCGGGCTGATCTTCTCCCACCCCGAGTACGCCGAGGACTTCGAGGAGATCTACCGCACCTCGCTCGCCGCGCTTCCCGACGAGGAGGCCCCGCCCGAACGCCTCGAGATCGAACGGCTGCGCCGCGAGGCCAACCGCGCCTCGGCCGCAGGGCAGGCGATCTCGCTCGCCGATCTTACCTGAGGAAGTCCGAGCCCCCACGAAAAATCCCCCGGATGCATAGGGCATCCGGGGGCGAAGTCACCTTCGGGAGGTGTCGAAGATCGGATAGGATCAGGCGTTTTCAGGCACGTAGGTGCCGATCACCGCCTTGACCTCGAGGAATTCCTCCAGTCCGAACTTGCCGAATTCACGGCCATTGCCCGACTGCTTGTAGCCGCCGAACGGCATGTCCATGACCAGGCCGCCTGCGTTGACGAAGACCGCGCCAGCGCGCAGTTTGCCGACCAGCTTGCTCGCCTTGGCCGGATCGCCCGCGATGTAGGCACCAAGGCCGTAGGGCGTGTCGTTGGCGATGCGCACCGCATCGTCCTCGTCCTTGTAGGGCATGATCACCAGGACCGGACCGAAGATCTCTTCCTGTGCGATCGCCATGTCGGGCGTCACGTTCGAGAACACCGTGGGCTTCACGTAGAAGCCGTGCTCGAAGCCCTCGGGGCGGCCGGTACCACCGGTGACGAGCGTCGCACCTTCGTCAATGCCCTTCTGGATCAGGCCCTGGATCTTCTCCCACTGGGCCTTGTTGACGACCGGGCCAATGTGCGGGCCTTCGCTCATGGGATCGCCCACGGGCTTCTCGGCGAACATCTTGCCCACTTCCGCCGCAGCCTCGTCATGCTGCGAGACATGGACAAGCATGCGGGTCGGGGCCACGCAGGACTGGCCCGAGTTCAGCAGCACACCGCCCACGCCGCCGGGCAGCGCCTTGTCGAGCGGGGTGCCTTCCAGGATGATGTTGGGCGACTTGCCGCCCAGTTCCTGTGCCACGCGCTTGACCGTGTCGGCCGCGTTCTTGGCGACCATGATGCCCGCCCGGGTGGAGCCGGTGAAGCTGATCATGTCGATGCCCGGATGCGCCGCAAGAGCGGTCCCAACGCCCGGACCATCGCCCTGAACGAGGTTGAAGACACCGGCAGGAACGCCAGCGGCTTCCAGCACCTCGGCGAAAATCGCAGCCGAGCTCGGCGCTTCCTCGGACGGTTTGAGGATCATCGTGCAACCCGCGGCCAGGCACGGGCCCACCTTGGCGACGATCTGGTTCATCGGCCAGTTCCACGGGGTGATGAGACCGACCACGCCGATCGGCTCACGCACCACGACGTTGTCGCCCACCTCTTCGGAGAACTCGAACTTCTCAAGCGCGGCGAGGGCCTGTGCGAGGTGCCCGAGACCCGAGCCGGCCTGTGCGGTCGAGGCCGTGGAGATCGGGCAGCCCATTTCCACGGCAATGGCTTCGGCAATGTCGGGGATGCGGGCCTTGTAAGCCTCGATCACCTTGCCCAGCAGTTCCATGCGCTCCTCACGCGTGGTCTGGCTGAAGGTTTCAAACGCCGCACGTGCGGCGGTGACCGCCGCATCGACATCCGCGCTGGTGCCCAGCACGATCTCGCTCGCCGGGCCTTCGGTCGCGGGGTTGATGACGGTGTGCTTCACGCCCCCGGTGCTGTCGACCCACTTTCCATCGATGTAGTTCTGGAGATAGCTCTTCATTGTCGGCTTCCTGCTCTCACAAATAGGTGTTCGGTGTCCGGCCAGTGCGCTCAGGCGGGCACCGTGTCCGAACGGACGGTAATGCCCGGGATCAACCCGAGCTCGGCATCGCTGGCGCCCTGCCCCCACTTGTCACGCGGCGGCATGGGCCGCGCGCGCCACGGCGGATCGAGGGTGAAGCTGGAGACGCTGCGCCCTTCGGGCAGACGTCCGTTTCCACCGCCTTGGGTGTAATCATAGTAGAGCGTCATCAGCTCGCGGTGGCCGTGGCGCGCCTGCACCACGGGTTCGGCCAGTGTCGCCTCGCGCCACAGAAGCACCCGCGTCAGGTTCTGCGGCACCTCGTAGTCCTCGTAATATTCAAGGAACCACAGCCGCTTGAACATCGGCGCGAAGGCGACTTCGGCCCAGCCGAAACGGTCGAACAGGTAGACCCCATCCGGACTGTAGTGCCGCAGGAAATCGTCGAGCCGGGCGTACTGCGCGTCGACTTCGGCCTTCAATTCCTCGCGCCTGGCCTTGTCCCGGTTCAGGATCATGCGATAGCCAGCCCCGGTGTAGGCTCCGTCGGTTGCGCACAGCATCGCCTCGAGAGCGTGCTCGTAGGGATCCTGGCGCGCGACCGGAACTTTGGGAAAGCGGTCCTCAATGTAGCGCATGATGACCATGCTCTCCTTCAAGGTCTCCCCGTTCTCCAACTCCAGCGCGGGAAGCGAAGTCGTCCCCCGCGTCTTCTTCAGGAGCCAGTCCGGGCGCGGCTTGGAGATGTCGATCTCGTGGTCGACGAGGACATCGCCCAGCCCCTTGAGATCGAGCAGCAGTTCCACCCGTTCGGAAAACGGGCAGCCCGGGATCTGGTACATGCGCAAGGCGCCGCCTTCGGGTTCATCGTCCCATGCCATGTGCGCCCCCTCAGCTCGCCGTAGCCGGCTCGGCCGAGCCCTGGTTGACCGGCGCCGGCTCGATGCCAAGGCCCGTCCGATCGAAGGGCTCAGGATCGCCTTCGCGCAGCTTCAGGCCGAACAGCGTGTGCATGCCCGGATGACGCCCCAGCCCGCCGTAGAGGTCGAAGCCGCGGTCGAGCCAGTCGCGCAAGGGGTCATCCTCGGTGAGCGGCGGCGTGGTGCATACAGAGCCGGTCCACAGGAAGATGGCGAGCGCGGTGTAGTCCGCGTAATTGGGTGTCTCACCGCCCAGCCAGGGCGTATCGCGCAGCAACTGGCGCAGCGGCTCGAGCAGCGGCGGCACGTGCGGCAGGCGATCCTCGCGGCCCGCCTGCACATCCTCCAGCTTCTGCCCCCCCAGGAACATCGTCTCGCGCGATTCGCGCACGTAGGCATGGTCCTGCGGCAGCGACAGATCGTGGTAGTCGAGGATGTAGCAGCGGAACCACGGCGCGATGATCGTCTTCCAGAGCCAGGCGTCGAGGAACTTGGTGAGCACCTTCATGGAAGGGCCCTCGAACAGCATCGGGCGATCAGGATAAGTCTCGTCGAGGTATTCGGCGATCTTCCAGCTGTCGAGCACCCACTTGCCATCATCGACGATAACCGGCGCACGTTCGGAACGTCCCCCCGTGCGCTCGGCAATGCCGGTAAAGCCACCCGGCACGATGTCCATGTCGAAGCCCTTGTGCGCCAGCGCGTACTTGGTGCGCCACACGAAGGGGCTGATCGTGCAGCCCGAGGCGAGCTGCAGATCGTACAACGTTATGCGGTTGTCCTTGGCCATTGCGCGCTCCTCAGGCCTGTGCCTGCTCTTCGCTCTTGGCGAAGGGCTTGCGGGCGGCGAACTCGCTCTTGGACTTGGCGAACATTTCGATGCAGGCGGGACGCGCGTTGATGCGTTCGATCCAGGCTACGAGGTTGGGCGTCGCGGTCGTGTTGACGATGTCATCAAAGCCCTTCTCCATGCCGTTGGCGATGGCGAAGTTGCAGATGTCGGCGAGCGTATAGTCCTCGCCCGCCAGCCAGGTGCTTTCGGAAAGGCGCTTTTCGAGACGGTCGATCGAAACGCGGATCTTGCGCATTTCCTCGTCCAGAACCTCCTTGGGGAAACCGGCACGGGCGCTGCGCCACTTGGCCTGCTGCTCGGGAATCGGGATGCGCTTGACCTTTTCCTCGAACTCCTCGTCGGAAAGCGCACGGGCCATCGGACCGATACCGCGCTCCCAGCCGATGGTGGAGACGCACCAGCAGAAGTACTCGTCCACCCACTTGGTCCACACGCGCATCTCGGCGATCTGCACAGGGTCCGTGGGCCGGAGGCGAGGCGCATCGGGGAAGGCGTCTTCGAGGTATTCGCAGATCACGGTCGATTCGGTGATGACGTGGCCATCGTGATCGAGCGCGGGAACCTGGCCGCGCGGGTTGATCTTCTTGAACCATTCCTCGTGATGCTCGAACTTGGTCGGGTCGACGAAGCGCGGCGTAAATTCGAGGCCTTTCTCGTAAAGGGCCAGCAGGGGCTTAAGCGAATTGGCTCCGGGGCCAAAGCTGTACAGCGTCAACATCGCGTGGGCGTATCCTCTCCATTTGTGTCCTTGCGGATCTCTCGAAAGGCAGAGTGCGTCGCCACGCGGCCGGGGGGAAGCCCAGCAGCGATACTATTACAATAGACAACTGTTTGCAGCTGCGTGCGGATGCGCACGCCCTAACTGTCACTCCCAATACTACTGTTTGCACTCTTCTTGCCCGCGCGCATTGCCTCTGCTTTCGTTCGTGACACGAATGGCGCACCCTGAAGGCGAATCACGCACACGGCGCCATGGGAGAGAGACGTGCTGGAACTGTGGACTTCGGAAACACCGAATGGCTGGAAAACCACCATCATGCTCGAGGAGCTGGACGCGAACTATACATTGCGTCCGATCTCGCTGACCAACCGCGAGCAGAAGGAAGACTGGTACCTGGCCCGCAATCCCAACGGGCGTATCCCCACGCTGATCGACCATGAGGTTGATGCCGGGAACGGCGGTTTCGCGGTGTTCGAATCGGGTGCGATCCTGATCTACCTGGCCGAGAAGTTCGGCCGCTTCCTGCCCACCGACACGATGGGCCGCAGCCGCGCGATCCAGTGGGTGATGTGGCAGATGTCGGGCCTCGGGCCAATGATGGGGCAGGCCACCGTCTTCAACCGTTACTTCGAGCCCAAGCTGCCCGATGTCATCGACCGTTACACGCGCGAAAGCCGCCGCCTCTTCGAAGTGATGGACACGCACCTCGCCGACAACGAATTCCTCGCGGGCGACTATTCGATTGCCGACATCGCCTGCTTCCCATGGGTACGCGGGCATGACTGGGCCTGCATCGACATGGAGGGGCTCCCCCACCTGCAGCGCTGGTTCGAGACCATCGGCGAGCGCCCGGCCGTCCAGCGCGGCCTGCTCCTACCCGAACCGCCCAAGGCGGACGAGATGGCCGAAAAGACGACCCGCCAGGGCAAGAACATCCTGGCCTGAGCGATGAACACACCCACCACCCCCTTCCTGACCCGCGAATATCGCATCGAGTGGGGCCAGTGCGATCCGGCCGGCATCGTCTTTGCCCCGCGCTACATGGATATGTTCGCCGAGAGTTCGGTGCTGCTGTTCGAAGCGGCGGGCCTTCCCAGGAAGCGCGACATGCTGCGCGAGATGGGCGTTGCCGGGTTCCCGCTGGTGGACCTTTCGGCCCGCTTCCTGAAGCCCGCCAGCTACGGCGACGTGGTCACCATCGAGGCCGATGCGCCCGTCTTCGGCAACTCCAGTTTCACCATCGCGCACCGCATCCGCCTTGGCGACGCGCTCTGCGTCGAGGGAACCGAGAAGCGCGTGTGGACCGTGCGTGAGAAAGACGGCAGCGGCCCCCTCAAAGCCGCACGCGTGCCCGGCGACGTGCGCGCGCGCTTCGCATCCGGGTAGACCGCCGGCAAGCCCGAGGGCCGCACAGTGGCGCCTGCACAGGACACGACACAAAGATCCGGCAGGCGCCCCATATTGCATGGAGGAGAGGACAACCATGGACAGTGACACCCTGTCGCGCCCCGGCGCGGCCATCGACACCGAGATCAAGTACCTGGTGCCGACCTCGCGCATCAACCGTCGCTTCTGGGCGCCGGGCGCGGAGTACAACACCGGAGTCTACGACTTCTACCCCGCAACGATCCGCAACGCGCGCCTGCGCGACACGCCCCCCACACTCGACGAACACGGCTTCTGCCTGGCCGAGCACCCCACCAAGGTGACCGACTTCGCCGATGCCGATACGCTGAAGGCGATCTACCCGGCCGAAGTGGAAGAGGTCGCCAAGCGGTTGACCGGCTGCGACTTCATTCACCCCATGGGTGGCCAGCTGCGCTCGCCCGTCGTCGGCGCTGCGGGCGTCCAGCCCCCTGCGGCCGAAGCCCACGTCGATTTCAACACGCCCACCGCCAACGCCATTGCCAAGGTCTTCTATGACCAGATGCGTCCCGATGGCCCTGGCTATGACCGCTTCTTGTGCTTCAGCCTCTGGCGCACCTTCTCGCCGCCGCCGCAAGACTGGCCGCTCGCGCTGTGCGAGGGCCCCTCGATCGGCGAGGAAGACAGCATCTCCAACTACAAGGTCGATGTCGACGAGATCCCGACCGGCGCCGACCTCTTCGCGCCCATCCCGGACGAGGAGAAGCTGCTCGCCGCGACCATCTTCAAGTACAGCCCTGGCCATCGCTGGTGGTACTATCCGGACATGACGCGCGATGAGGTCATCTTCATCAAGTTCCACGATTCCGACCACTCGCGCGCCTGGCGCAGCCCGCACACCGCCTTCCACGACACCACGCGCCCCGACGCAAATGTGCGGCGCAGTTACGAATTTCGGGCCATCGCCTATTTCGAGAAGAAGGGCTGATCCCCTGACGCGAGTCGACCACCTGCCGGGGCAAAACCGCCTTCGGAGCCAGATATGAGCGAGCCAGCGGACAGCCCCCGCGAAACCGAAGCACCCGGCAGGGATGCGCCGCACGCCGATCCGCGTGCGGCCGCCATCCTTGTCGCCTTCGTCATGTTCCTCTCGATCCTCGAGGCGACGGTCATCGCGACCGCGCTTCCCGACATGGCGCGCGACTTCGGCGTTGCGGCGAGCGAGCTGGGCATCGGCATCACCGCCTATCTCATGGTCTCGACCGCGTTCCTGCCACTGAGCAGTTGGGTCGCGCTGCGCCTCGGGCCCCGGCGCGTCCTTACCGTCTCGGTGCTCGGCTTCGGTGTCGCCTCACTCTTGTGCTCGCAGAGCCCGACACTGGGCTTCTTCGTCGCCGCGCGCGCCTTCCAGGCGCTGTGCTCCAGCCTCATGACTCCGGTCGGCAACCTCGTCCTGCTGCGCATCACGCCCAAGCACCGCCTTGTCGAGATGCTGGCGATCAGCACCACGCCCGCACTCATCGCGCCGGTCATCGGACCGCCGCTCGGTGGGTTCCTGACCGAGGCCTTCGGATGGCCTTCGATTTTCCTGATCAACCTGCCGCTCACGCTGGTCGGCGCGCTGCTGGCCCGGCGTCTGCTGCCGCGCCTTGCTCCTCAACGGCTGCGTTTCGATGCGGTGGGCTTCGTGCTCATAGCCTCCGCGCTCTCGCTTCTCATCTACGGGCTGGATCGTCTTGGCGCCCACCCCGATGCCCCCATGGTGCCGCTCATGCTGATGGGCGTGGGCAGCGTACTTGCCGTCATGGCCTACCGCTGGCTGCGCCGGATGCGCCACGGGCTGGTCCCGCTCGACGCGCTGCGACACCAGACCTTCCGCGCGATTTCCTATGGCGCGGGCATGCTCATGCGCATTCCCCACATGGGCCTCGCGCTGGTCCTGCCGCTCTATTTCCAGCTGGCTTTCGGACTGTCACCAGGAATGGCGGGTGTATTGCTCCTCGCCAACAACCTGGGCGACCTTGCCGTCAAACCCTTCATCAGCCGCATTCTGCGCCGTGTCGGCTTTCGCAGCGGCCTTGTCGTGGGCACCGCGATGATGATGGCCGCCAGCGCCTCGATCGCCGCCTTTACGGCCGCAATGCCGGTCTGGCTGATGGCGCTGGCCATGTTCCTGATTGGAATGGCCCGTTCGGTGCCCTTCACCGGCATGGTCAGTCTCGCCTTTGCGGATGTCGAGGCCGACGAATTGCCCGGTGCCAATGTCCTCAACGCCATCGGCAACGCGCTTTCGGCCGCCGCAGGCATTTCGCTCGGCGCGCTGTTCCTCAACCTTCCGCTGGGCGACGGGCTCGCCTCCGATCCCCTGCCCTACCGCGTCGCGCTGCTTGCGCTTTCGGGAATCGGGACGCTGTCGGTCTTTCTGTTCCTGCGCCTTCCCGCCGATGCCGGAGCCAAGGTCACCGGCAAGGCGCCCGCTGTTACAGAGCCACCAGTTCGGGCCTGAGTTCGCGCAGCTTTTCCAGCTTGCGGGCATCTTCCTCACCCTTGGGTGCAAAGAGGATGAGGCGCTGGCCGGGTGCTTCCTCGATGCCATAGGAGCTGTGCGTGAAGGAGATCTTGCCCACTTCAGGCACACGCGCGTTGTTCTCGCCCCCGAAGTGGGCCTGGATCGCGCTACACTCCCAGAACTCGCGAAAATGTTCGGACTTCTCCGTCATTTCCTCGATAAGCTCATCAAAGGCCTCGGGCGTGCCCGCCTGACTGTAGTCCCACTTCAACCGCGCAACCAGACGCGAGGCCATCGCGCGGAAGCTTTCCGGATTGCGCTGGTAGCGTTCGCCCAGCATCAGGATCTTGAACAGATTGCGCTCACTGCGCGGCATGTTGGCGTAGTCGCGAAAGGCTGCGGTCACCATCCGGTTCCAGCCGACCACAGTCCAGTCCGCCACGATCACCAAAGCGGGCATGCCCAGGGTATCGAGCAGGTGGCGCGTGGCCGGACGAATGTCCTCGTCCAGCTTGGAGGCGAGCGGCGGCGGGCGATGCTGCGCAAGGCCGAACAGGTAGTCGCGCTCGGTATCGGAAAGCCGCAAGGTGCGTCCCAGCCGCTCGATCATGGGGGCGGAAAGCTGGATCTCACGGCCCTGCTCGAACCAGGTGTACCAGGTGACGCTCATGCCCGCGAGCGCGGCCACTTCCTCACGCCGCAACCCCTTTGCGCGACGTCGCTCACCTTCGGGAAGGCCCACTTCGGACGGTGTCAGCCGTGCCCGGGCCGCTTTCAGGAATCGCGAAAGTTCCTCGCGATGGGACATCTCTCTTCCCCTTCTCTCTCTCCGACCTGTCACTCCCGGTACCTGTTACAGGGCGTGATAGGATATGTGCTGAACTATTCCGCCAGCCTCGATCTTGTAGTTTTGCCAGAGTGAACCCGAAATCAAACGGGCATGCAAGGTGAGAGGAGATCCAAATTGGCCAAGAAGGTCTACATTACGTGTGCGGTTACCGGCAGTTCGCCCATGCCGGACCACCCCAACTTCCCGTTCCGTCCCGACCATGTCGCCGCCGAAGCCCTCGCCGCCGCAGAGGCAGGTGCCTCGATCATCCACGTCCACGTGCGTGACGGGACGACCGGCGAACCTTCGCAGGCACTCGACGACTACCGCGAGGTGGTGGGCCTGATTCGCGAAAAGAACCGCGAGGTCATCCTCAACGTCACCACAGGACCGGGCTGCACCTGGATGCAGAGCGAGGAAGATCCCAAGGTGTGCGGCGAAGGCACGCTGATGTTCACCGCCGAGCGGCGCCTCGAACACATCCTCGATCTCAAGCCCGACATGTGCACCCTCGACATCTGCACCATGCAGCTGTGGGGCGGCGTCGCGATCAACCTGGACCCAATGATCACGCGAATGGGCCACATGATACAGGATGCCGGTGTCATGCCCGAGATCGAATGCTTCGAAGCCGGTGACTTCGTCTTTGCCGACGACCTCATGGCCAAGGGCGCGATCCCCAAGAACGTCCCCTTCTCCTTCGTACTGGGCACCAAGTACGGCCTGCCCGCCACCCCCGAAGCGATGATGTACGCGGCCAACCAGATTCCGCGCGGTGCGGCTTTCACCGGCTTTGGCGTCAGCCGCCATTCCTACCCGATGGCTGCGCAGTCGGTGCTTCTGGGCGGGCACGTGCGCGTCGGCTTCGAGGACACGATCTGGCTGCGTAAGGGCCAGCTTGCCCCCGACAACGCCGCCCACGTGCGCTGGGCTGTCGACCTCATCGACCGCATGGGTGCCGAGGTGTCGAGCGCGGGCGAGACGCGCGATCTTCTGGGCCTGGCCAACCACGCCTACGCCTGAGCGCGTCCGTCACGATCTGAGAGAGCATAAAGAGGGAGTGGAGAGGACATGACACAGGTAATGGGACGCACCGCGTTCATCACCGGCGGCGGTTCGGGCGTGGCGCTCGGCCAGGCCAAGGTTTTCGCCAAGGCCGGCTGCAAGGTCGCCATCGCCGATATCCGCCAGGATCACCTCGACGAGGCCATGGCCTGGTTCGAAGCCGAGAACGCGAAGGGCGCGAACTACGAGGTGATGGCGGTCAAGCTCGACATCACCGACCGCGAGGCCTACGCCAAGGTCGCCGACGAGGTGGAAGCGAAGCTGGGGCCCGTCGAACTGCTGTTCAACACCGCCGGGGTCTCCCACTTCGGCGCGATTCAGGACGCCACGTACGACGACTGGGACTGGCAGATCGACGTCAACCTGCGCGGCGTGATCAACGGCGTGCGCACGTTCGTTCCGCGCATGATCGAGCGCGGCAACGGCGGCCACGTGGTCAACACCGCCTCGATGTCGGCCTTCGTGGCGCTCAAGGGCACGGGCATCTACTGCACCACCAAGATGGCGGTGCGCGGCCTCACCGAGACCCTTGCCCTCGATCTGGAAGAGCATGGCATCGGCGTGTCGCTGCTTTGCCCGGGCGCGGTCAACACCAACATCCACGAAGCGCTGCTGACCCGCCCCAAGCACCTGGCGGACACCGGCTACTACCAGGCCGGGCCGGAGATGTTCGCGCATCTCAAGAACGTGATCGAGTGCGGCATGGAGCCCGAAACTCTGGCCAATCACGTCCTGAAGGCCGTGGAAGAGAACCAGCTCTACGTGCTCGCCTATCCGGAATTCCGAAAGCCCCTGGAAGACATCCATGCGCGCGTCATGGCGGCTCTGGCCAAGCCCGAGGACGATCCCGACTACGACCGGCGCGTGGCGCACGGTGTGCCGGGCGGCGAGGCCAAGGAGGAGGAAAAGACGGCATGAACAGCCCCTTCCTCCAGTTCGAGACGCGGGTGCGAGCCCGCGTCGTCGCTCTCGACCACTTCTGCGTGGTCGCCTCGGACCTCGACCGTTCGGAAGCCTTCTACCGCGATGTGCTTTCGCTGGAATCGTGCCCTGCGCCCGCCCCGCTTACCCGCGAGACGGCGCGCTGGATCTACGATCACGAGGAGCGGCCGATCATCCACCTCAACGCGAAGTCCGCGCCGCGCGCAATGGACCGCGACATGACGAAGGGCCCGACCGGCGCGCTGCACCACATTGCGCTGCGCTGCGAGGGCTTCGACGACATCCGCGATCGCCTGGAAGACCGCGGCCTCACTTACGAGAGCAACGTGATCCAGTCGATCGGCCTGCGCCAGATCTTCGTGCACGATCCCGACGGGGTGCTGCTGGAGCTCAACTTCTTCGAGGATTGAAGAAGGAAGGATTGTTTCAAGGGGCTATCGCCCCTTGACCCCGGAATGGGCAACCTTGCCGGTCTCGGCCATGGGTGCGCATCGCAAGTAAGCTCGACAGTTTGGGGAGCCCGAGGGCGATGGCCCTCGGAATCGTTCTTCTGCCTTCCTTAAACAGAAAGCGTACCCAGCACCCCGCCATCGACCGCAAGGCTCTGCCCGGTCACGTGCGAGGCCGCGTCCGAAAGCAGGAACGCGGCCACCGCACCCAGTTCGTCGGCACTTCCGGTGCGCCCCTGCGGCACGCGCGCGGCGATCTGCTCAAGCGCGTCGGGCGGAAGCGCGGCAAACATCTCGGTGTCGATGAAGCCGGGCACCACGCAATTGCAGCGAACGCCATGGGGCGCCGCTTCCAGCGCGACCGCGCGCGCAAGCCCCAGCACTGCGTGCTTGGAAGCCACGTAAGCGACGTTGTTGGCCATGCCGCGTTCGCTCGCAAGGCTGCCCGTCACCAGGAGCGCGCCGCGTCCGCGCGCTTTCATCGCCGGCAGCACCTGCGCAATGGCGCGATAGGGGGCCGTCAGGTTGACGTTGAGAACCTGCGCGAAAGCGTCCTCGCCATAGTCCTCCACGGCTGCGAAGGAACCACCTGTTCCGGCATTGAGAAACAGCCCGTCAATCGGCCCGCCCGCCTCCATGGCTGCGTCCAGTGCGGCCGCCTGCGCAGCTCCATCGCTGACGTCGACCGCAAACCAGCGCGCGCCCTCGCCCAGTTCCGCGGCCAGAGCCTCCAGCCGTTCGGCCCGGCGGGCCATCAGCGTAACCGCCCCGCCGCGCGCCGCGATGGCCCTCGCGGTGGCGGCCCCGATCCCGCTCGACGCGCCGGTGACGATGATGTGCTTGCCGGTAAAATCCATGAGCCCTGCCTTTTTGCCGTCTCAGCCCGCGAGTCCCAGAACCCGCGCGGCGTTGTCCTTCATGATGCCCGGCATGACCTCGTCCTTGAAGCCGATGCGCTTGGCCGCTTCGATCCACTTGTCCGGGCGGATCAGCGGAAAGTCGGAGCCGAACATCATCTTGTGTTTGAGCTGCCCGTTGGCATAGCGCACGATCTGCGGCGGAAAATACTTGGGGCTCCAGCCGGAAAGATCGATGAAGACGTTCTCCTTGTGGAGCGCCATCGACAGGCTCTCATCCACCCAGGGCCAGCTGGGATGCGCAAGGATGATCTTCATGTCCGGGAAGTCCACCGCGACATCGTCGACCAGCATCGGGCGCCCATATTTCAGGCGTAGCCCCCCGCCGCCCCGCATGCCGGTGCCCATGCCCGAATGGCCAGTGTGGAAGATGGCGGGCAGACCGTGCTCGGCGATGACTTCGTAGATGGGATAGCCGACCCGGTCGGCCGGGTGGCAGTCCTGCATGATCGCGTGGAACTTGAAGCCGCGCACGCCATGGTTCTCGATGAGGTCGCGGGCCTCGCGCGCGCCCATCCTCCCCTTGCGCGGGTCGATCGAGGCGAAGGGAATGCACACGTCCGAATTCGCTGCGGCAAACTCGGCCACCTCGTAGTTCGAGACACGCTTGGCCCCCACACCGCTCTCGCAATCGACCGTGAAGAGGCAGAAAGCGATGTTCTGCTCCCGGTAGATCTGTGCGATCTCGGGCATCTTCGGGCGTTCGCGCGGCGCCTTGAAATAGGCTGATGCCGCATCGAAGAACTGCGCCATCACCGGGTCTTCGGGATCGTGGCAGGAGACCTCGGCGTGCACGTGGACATCGATGCCGGCAAGCCGCGCGAGATCGAGGGTCACGGACGGCGGCCCGTCGCCTGCTGGTCCTTCACAATCTGCGCGGCCGCCTTGGTGGCCTCGCTGGCCGGGACACTGGGTGCGGCCTTGGGCGCCTTGCCCGACTTCGCCTCGAGCGCCTTGTCCTCGTTCGCGCGGTGGATGATGTACTGGCGCACGTCCTCCACTTCCTCCGGCGTCAGGGTGTCGGCAAAGCTGACCATGCCCAGATCCTCGAGCGCGCCGTCGTGGACGACCTGCTGGAAGGCATCATGGTCCTGGATGAAGCCCGAGCGGCGAAGGTCGGGCAGCACGCCGCCACCGATGGCCGCATCGCCGTGGCAGGTGGAGCAGAAGCGTCCGAAGCGGTAGGCCCCGCGCGCGACCTGTTCCTTCGTCCCTGCAAACGGCGGCGGGTCGAGCGGGAGTTCATCGAGCGTGAGCGGCTCAGACAGCTTGGCCTTGCCATCGAGCTTGAAGACGAGGAGGCGGCTGACGTTGCGCACCGGGCCGCCATCCTGCGAGAGGATGCCCGGCGCCAGCGCCCAGATGCCGCCCCAGCCCGCGACCAGAGCCACGTACTGCGTGCCGTCGATCTCGTAGGTGATCGGGGGCGCGACGACCCCGGTCTGGACCGGGTAGGACCACAGCTCCTTGCCCGTGTCCGAGGCATAGGCAACGAGATTGCTTTTCATGTTGCCCTGGAAGACGAGGCCGCCGCCCGTTGCCAGTACGCCGCCGTTGTTGACGCTGGGCAAGGTGACCTTCCAGCGCGCCTTCTGCGCGACCGGGTCCCAGGCGATCAGTTCGCCCGTGGTGGCATCGGCCGCCGCCTTGCGCACCGCCGGATCGGCCGGCATCGCACCTGCCGACATGTCGACACCGGTGTTGAAGCCCTTGGGCTTGGCCTTCCAGTCCTTGTCGGGGAAATACGGCAAGGAGGCGAGTTGGGCGGGAATATAGACCAGCTTGTCCTTGGGGCTGTAGGCCATCGGGTGCCACGAGTGCGCGCCGCCAGCCCCCGGCGATCCGACGAACATCTTGCCCGTCTTGTAGTAGCGCGCCTCCGGGTTCTCGATCGGGCGGCCGGTCACGGGATCAAGGCCCGTGGCCCAGTTCACCGGCACGAAGTTCTTGCCCGAGATGAACTGGCCGGTCTCACGGTCGATCACGTAGAAGAAGCCGTTCTTGGGCGCCTGCATCAGCACCTTGCGCGGCTTGCCCTCGATTTCGAGGTCGGCCAGGATGATGCTCTGCGTCGCGGTGAAGTCCCAGGTTTCACCAGGGGTCGTCTGGAAGTGCCAGACGTATTCGCCGGTTTCGGGTCGGACTGCGACAATCGAGGAGAGGTAGAGGTTGTCCCCCTTGCCTTCCGAGCGGATGCCCTGGTTCCAGGGGGAACCGTTGCCGACGCCGATGTAAAGGAGGTCGAGTTCGGGATCGTAGGCCATCGAGTCCCAGGCCGTGCCGCCACCACCCTCGGCCCAGTATTCACCGTGCCAGGTCTTTTCCGCGTCCTTGAGATACTTGGCCTCGTTCTTCCCCGGTGCGTCGGGCACCGTGTAGAAGCGCCAGGCCTGCTCACCCGTCTCGGCATCATAGGCCGTCACGTAGCCCCGCACGCCCATCTCCGCGCCGCCGTTGCCGATAACCACCTTGCCCTTCACCACGCGCGGCGCACCGGTGATGGTGTAGGGCTTGGTGGGATCGACCGTCTCCTTGATCCACAGCGGCTTTCCGGTCTTGCGGTCGAGCGCGACAAGGCGTCCGTCGAAGGTGCCCAGGTACAGCTTGCCCCCCCAGGCCGCGAGGCCGCGGTTGACGACGTCGCAGCATCCCTTCACGCCCGCCGAGCCGGGCACCTCGGGATCGTAGCCCCACAGCTGCTTGCCCGTCTTTGCATCGTAGGCGCGCACTTTGGACCAGGCAGTGGTGATGTAGATCACCCCGTCGATGACGAGCGGGGTCGATTCCTGCCCGCGCGAGGTGTCGAGGTCCTGCGACCAGGCCAGCCCCAGCGTGCCCACGGTTTCCCGATTGATCTGGTCGAGCGGGGAGTAACGCTGCTCGTCGTAGGTGCGCCCGTAGCTCAGCCACTCGCTGTCCACGCCCTGTGCGATGAGCAGGCCATCGACACCGGCTTCGCCGCTACCGTCGGCACTTGCCGTGCAGCCGGCAAGAATCAGGGCGCCGGACATCGCAAGCCCGGCCAGCCAGCCGCGCCGGGCCCGCACGCGAACTTGCCTTGCCTGCGAATTGCCCTGCGCGCCCGTCAGCCTGATCATGTGTAAACCCAATCCTCTCGTGCGTTCCTGTATCCCCCGCGCCTTGTGCCGGCAGGTGGGACCAGGACCCCTCTCTCATCGTGTCTTCGTTTCGTGCCCGGGCTCAGCCCCAGCGGTTGATTTCCGGCCCGGGCGCCCAGCTGCGCTCCGGCGCCTCGCTCGTGGCCCTGGCCAACGCCGCCTGAACGCTCGGACGCGCCTTCACGCGCTTCATCCAGGCCTGGGTCTCGCTCTTGCCCTTGAAGGCCTCGGGAACAATCGACTCCATGCCAACCAGCCAGGCGAAGGTCTCGAAGTCGGCAATGGTCAGCGCGCCCATCAGCCATTCCCGGCCATCGGCAAGCTGCTTCTCGCAGCGTTCGACGGCCTGCATGACCTTGGCCTCGCAGTCCTTGAGCTGCGCATCGTCGGCTTCGCCGTCGCGCACCAGATCCCAGCGCACCTTGAGGTCGGCGCTCACGATGGGTTCCACCTGGGCGGCAAAGGCGTCTTCGCTCAGCGCCTCGAGACGCTGGTGCGAGGTGGCCAGATTGCCCAGCAGGGAAGCCGCAGGGGACAGACGCTCGGTAATCTGGCGGCACCACATCATCATTTCCCAATGCGCATAGGCATCGTCGGGCTGGAGCGAGGTGCCGTCCCCAACCTCGTCGAAGAACTGGGCCAGAAAGACGGATTCGGTCATTGCCTCTCCGTCGATCACCAGGACAGGTCCCTCACCTTCCACGCCCATGTCGCGGGCGAGCGGCTTGGTGACACCGGGCAGTGTATGCCGCTTGCCGCCCAGAAGATCCATGGCATGACACTCGATATCGAGCGCCGTGTCAGCACCGGTCTCGGCCATGGCAGCAAGAACCGCCAACGAGGGCCCGTTGGGCTCACCGTGATAGAGGATCGTCGCCATCAGATGCGCTCCTGTTCGAGAATGGTCACGCGCTTCACCATGTCGGTGCGACCCAGCGCCCAGCAGTCCTTCACGGCCTTGCGTGCGTAGATCGCGCGCAGCCAGCGCAGGAGATTGGGGGTAAGCTCGTCGTTGGAGAGCTCGGGCTGGCTCAGCGGAATGGCGTAGGCCAGGTTGAAGCCATTGATGTCAGCGAGCGAATAGCTGTCGCTGCCGAGCCATTCGCGCTTGCCCAGTTCCTTCTCCAGCATCGCGATGCCCATCGCCACGCGGCGCTGGCTTTCCGCGATCTCGGCCTCGGAGAAGGTGCCATAGATGGCCTTGCGCCACGAGACGCGGCGTTCGGGCATGGGAATGCGCTCGATCGCAGCTTCGAGTTCGGCCGGGTCGCGCTGGCGCACGACGGGACCGATGAAGACCGACCAGCCGATCATCGAGAAGCTGGGGGCCAGCCACTGGTCCATGAACTTCATCCACCAGCGCACGCGCCAGCGATCCCGCGCGTCGGCGGGCATCAGGTCAGGTCCCTCGAAGCACTCGTTCACGTATTCCATGATCGCGGTGCTCTCGACGAGGACCTTGTCGCCATGGGTCATCGCCGGGATCGTTCCTTGCGGGTTGATCGCCAGGTATTCCGGACGGTGCTGATCGAAGTTCAGCATGTCGATGTAGTGGCTGTCGAAGGGAACGCCCTTTTCCATCAGCGCCAGCATCGGCTTGCCCGAGTTGGCGTTGGGCTCCCAGTGGTAAAGCGTGACCTCGGCCATCGCGTCTCTCCCCCGTGCGTCTATCGTATCGAAATGGGTGCGGCGGGACAGGCCCGGGGACCTGCCCCGCCGCGAGGGGTTCGGATCGTCAGAACTTCTTCTGCACGGTGAAGGCCCACTCGCGCGGTCGACCCACGTTGGAGTAGGTCGTGCCCGCGCTGCCGTAGAGCGCAGCAAAGCGGATCGGCAGGTAGTAGTACTTGTCGAACAGGTTCTGGACCTCGAAGGAGATCGCCAGATCCTCGTCCGCGTTGCGCCAGGTCACACGCGCATTGGCGATGGCCCGCGAGGGATTGAAGTCCAGCTCGCTGCTGCCCGGAAGACGGCCCAGGCCCTGCTTTCCGGTGTAGGCGATGTCGAAGCGCGGCGTGACCGTGCCTGCGTTGTCGCCCAGTTCGCCGCGGTACTGGATGCCGAAGCTGCCGCGCCAGTTGGGCGTGGTGAGCGGATCCTCGAGGCGGATGTTGTTGCCGACCATGGGGCCGATGCGCTTCCAGTTGCCCTCGATCCAGCTGACAGTCGCGTCGATGTCGAGGCCGTAGATCGGGCTCGCCTGGAGCTCGAACTCGACACCGTACATCTCGCCGTCGCCCGCGTTGCTGATCGCGGCGCAGGGGAACGGATCCTCACCCGGCGGGAAACCGTCGAGGATGGCGCAGTCCGCGATGGGAAGCTGCATGTTCTTGTAGTCGTTGTAGAAGCCCGACAGGTTCATGCGCAGCGTACGGCCGAGAAGATCGGTCTTCACACCCACTTCGTAAGCGGTCAGCGTTTCGGGATCGAACGTGCCGTTGACAGCCTGAGCCTGGGTGAAGGGGCGCGCGGTCACACCGCCGCCCTTGAAGCCCGTGCTGATCGTGGCGTAGGCCAGAACTTCGTCGCTGAAGCGGTAGTCGACCGAGATACGGTAGTCGACGCGGTCGCCGTCGTATTCCGCCACACTGCCATCAAGCGCGCCGACACCGAAGATATCGACCAGCGGGCCGCCGTCCCAGGCCTTGCGCACGAAGGTGTAGTCCTTGTGCTCCTTGGTGTAGCGAAGGCCGCCCGTGACGTTGAGGTTGGGCGTGGGGTGCAGGATGACGGTACCGAACAGCGCCTTGCTGTCGGCGCGGACCGGGTCATCGCCCTGGAACTGGAGGAACAGCGCCGGGTTGCCCATGCCGATATAGCGGATGTCCTGGCGGGTGAAGTAGACCGACTTCTGATCGCTGTAGTAGCCACCCACGGTAAGATCGGCGAAGTCACCCAGTTCCGCGTTGACACGCAGTTCCTGGCTGAAGAAGCGGAAGGTCAGGTCGTTGAAACCGCCGCCGCCGATGTTCGGGTTGGGCGTGTAATCGTCGTCCGTGCCATAGGTCTGCTGGTATTCGCGGTAGGCCGTGATCGACTTGACGTTGATCGAGTCCGAGAGGTTCACCGACATGTCGCTCGACACGCCCCAGCCCCAGAACTTGACCGAGTTGGGCATGTAGTAGGCCTGGCCCGCCTGGCCGCCCGCGGGCAGGTACCAGCTGGCATACGTGCAGAACTTGCCGCAGCGGAAGTCCGCGCCGGTCAGGTCGGTGTTGTTCTCGGTGATGACACCGGCGGCCGCCGTGCGGTTCTCCCAGGTGTAGTCGCCGGTCACGATCCAGTCGAAGCTGTCGGTCGGGTTGAAGCGCAGCGATCCGCGCACGCCGGCGTAGTTACGCTCGCCCAGCTTGTCGACGACGCAGTTGGCCGGGGTCGAGGGATTGCCGGTGATGCCCAGTTCGTTGTCCGGGTTCACGCAGCCATAGTCGAGCTGGTCGACGTAGCCGTTCTGGTGCTTGTAGACACCTGCGACGCGCGCATAGAGATTGTCGGTCAGCGCGAAGTTCATGCTGGCGCGAAGGTCGATGCGTTCACGCGCACCATAGACCACGTCCACCTTGCCGCTGCTTCCCGGCTCGGGCTTGACCGAGAACATCTTGATCGCGCCGCCGATCGAGTTGCGGCCGGTCAGGGTGCCCTGCGGTCCGCGCAGGATCTCGACACGCTCCAGGTCGAGCAGGTCCATGATGTTGCCGGTCAGCGTCGCGTAGTAGACATCGTCGATGTACATGCCCACGCCCGGCTCGTAGGCGGGGTTGAAGTCGTACTGGCCGATGCCGCGGATGTAGACGGCCATCGAGGAGCCGAAAGCACCGCCCATTTCGGTCAGCTGCACGTTCGGCGCCTGGCCTGCGACCTGCGAAAGATCGGTCTGGTTGCGCGCTTCAAGGAGCGCAGCGTCGACTGCGGTGATCGAAAGCGGCGTGTCCTGCAGTTTCTGCGAGCGGAACTGCGCGGTCACGATGATCTCGCGCATCGCGGCATCACTGGTGGTCTGCTGCTGCGGCTCCGAAGTCGTCTCGGCGGTGTCCTGCGCCCGCGCGCCGGTAGCTGTGAAAAGCGTTGCCGCCGAAGCGGTTGCGAGCAGCGCATAGCGCAGCCCTGATCTGGAAGTGATCTGCATATTGGCCCTCTCCTGAACCAGCGCCGGGGATTATGCGTCTCCGTGCGCCTTTCATGCCGTCGCGTTGTGCGACATGTTGTTTGTATGGCATACAATATGTGGAAGGCAAGCCCGGAGAGGTCCGCAGGCGACTTTTTTAGAAGAAATACAGTTGCCCTGATCACCTATAGGGAAACCGCATGAGCACCACGCGCTCACGCAAAAATTGACATAAAACAACAATTAAATAAGGACTTGAGAGGGATGGATAGACTTGTAGGCACCATCAACTATGCCGCCCGGGACGCAGAGCGCATGCTCTACCGGGCCAACGACCACACCCGCGACACCGTTCGCATCGCCCCCGAATCCATGCCAATACACGATGGTCGCACCCGCGAATCCACGCTGGATTGCAATGGGTACCAAATTGTCTCGGTTGTTATGTCACCCGGCACCAGTGGCCATCTCGAGCCAGCAACCGACGCCGCCTGTGCGCTGATCCGCGATCTGTGCGGCGCCGACCGCGTGGTGGCGACCGCCCCTCCGGTCCACCGCTTCGGCGAGCGCTCGGACCTTTCGGGCCAGCTCGACAACTCACGGCCCGCCCGCTTTGCCCACGTTGACGTCTCGGACACCACCGCCCTCGCCTTCTCCGAGCGCTCCCGCCCCGACAGTCTGGACCACTACCGCCGCAGTGCGCACTACAACCTGTGGTGCGTCACCTCGCCGCCGCCACAGGACGTGCCGCTGGCGCTGTGCGATGCCCGCTCGTTCGCGCGCGAGGACCTGATCCTGGCCGACGCCGTATTCGACCGGGACGGCGAGGATCTGTGGACCATGGAAAGCTTCGTTCTTGCCCACGCGCCCCGCCACGAATGGGTCTGGTTCCCCGACATGCAGCCGGGCGAAGCGCTTCTTTTCAAGACCTTCGACAGCGATGCCGACGCGGCAACTTGCGTGCCCCATGTCGCCTTCGACAACCCGCTCGCCCCGCCCGGCACGCCGCCGCGCAGCTCGGTGGAACTGCGCTTCATCGCCTACTGGGCCTGAACTTGGCTGCGCGCGCCCCCCACGCTACCCTGCTTGGATGAGCGATTGCGGATGCCGCCCGACGGGCCTCGAAACCACCTCCCAGCGCCGCGCCCTCGTCGTGGCGCTGGGGCTCAACGCGGTCATGTTCGTGGTCGAGACCGCCGCAGGTATCCACGCCGATTCGGCGAGCCTGCTCGCCGACGGCCTCGACATGGCCACCGACGCCTCGGTCTATGCCGTCGCGCTCCTCGCCCTCACCCGCAGCGCCCGCTTCAAGAAGGGCGCGGCAACGTGGAGCGGCGCCCTCCTCTTTCTCGTCGGCGTGGGCGTGGTGCTCGAAACCGTGCGCCGGGCCTTTGCGGGCGCGGAGCCCGGCGGCCTGTGGATGATGGCGGTCGGCCTCCTCGCCCTGGCGGTCAACGCTTATGTCCTGCGCCTGCTCGCGCGCCAGCGCAGCGCCGAAGTCCACATGCGCGCCGCCTGGATCTTCACCCGCGCCGATGTCATCGCCAACGCCGCCGTCCTTGTCTCGGGCGCCCTGGTCTGGGCTACCGGCATCATCGCCTTCGACCTTGCGGTTGGCCTCGCCATCGGTGTCTATGTCATCAAGGAAGCCTTCGAGATCCTGCGCGAAGCACGCGACGCATAGTCCCAGCGCCCCTCCTGCTGCGCACAAAAGAAAAGGCCGCCCGGATCGAAATCCGGACGGCCCTTCTTCATCGGGAGAGCGAAAGGATCAGGCGTCGGCCTTCACGGTGCGCCAGCCTTCCTGGTAGCTTTCACGCGCAACACGCGAGTAGGGCACTGGCGAGACGATCGCGCGCACGGCAAGCTGCTTGTGCGGCTCGACGGTCGACTTCTTGGTGCCGCCGTTCTCTTCGCCCCACAGCACGGTGACTTCGTCACCGATCTGCGTTTCGGGGTCGACAGTCGCCAGGCTCAGCGCCTGCTTCTCGTTGTAGGAGAAGCCGGTGAACATCGAGTAGCCGATGGTCTTGCCCGAAGCGTCGCGCACCGCGTCGTAGTTGGACGAGGCGTAGTTCGCGAGCGGCACGTCGAAGAACTTGTAGGCTTCGCCGTCCGGATCGAACATCGAGGCCATGATCTTGGCCATGTCTTCCGGATGCCAGGCCAGCGTCACCTTCTTGCGCTGCTTGGCCGGGTCGAGAGCTTCAAGCGCTTCACGGCCGATGAAGTCGTGGTCGAACTTCACGAAGTTGCCGTAGCCCAGTTCCCACGGGTTCAGGTAGTAGTCCTCGATGTCGTCCGACACGAACGAACCGCCGATCGAACCCGTCGCCTCGTAACTGTTCGCGCCGAGCCACTCGCGGAAGCCCTTGAGCTTCTCGCCGGTGTAGATGGCGGGCAGCGGCGAGGGGATCCAGCCCGATTCCAGCGTGTTCGAGGGGTACGCGCGGCTACCGCAGGGGATCAGGCCGAATTCCTTGCCCGCTTCCAGAATGGCCGCGCGGATTTCTTCCTGCTCTTCATAGGGGCCCCAGATTTCAAGACCCGGTGCGCCCGACATGCCGTGGCGCAGCGTGCGCACGGTCTTGCCGGCAATGTTCATGGTGCTCATGTTGAAGAACTTGAGCTTCTCGAGCGGGCCGCCGTGCAGCTTCTCGATCACGTCCCAGGCCTTGGGACCCTGGATCTGGAAGCGCCATTCCTTGCGCTGCACCGGCTTGCCCATCGGGCGCATCGGCGAGCGGTCGTCAAGCTCGATCTCGCAATCGTAGCCGCCGGTCTCGGCCTGATAGCGCAGCCAGTTCGACGCGGGCGCGCGGCCAACGTAGGTGAAGCTTTCCTCTTCTTCCCAGAAGATGATGCCGTCACCGATGACATGGCCGTAGGGCGTGGTCGGGACGTACTGCTTGGCCTTGTTCACGGTCCAGCCCTTGGGGCTATTGATCATCGTGTCGGTCAGGAGCTTGAGGGCGTCCTTGCCGCGGATGTAGAGATTGACCATGTGGTGCGACTGGTCGAACAGGACGGCGCTGTGCTGCCAGGCCCACTGCTCCGAACGCCAGTTGGAAAATTCGGGCGCGACAACGGGATATACGTAGGCGCCAAGCTGCGAATTGCGCAGCATCTCAACGATATTGCCGGCCCCCTGCAGGACCTGCTCGAGATTGTCAGCCATCTCACCTCTCCAAAAAATTCAGCCACAGCCTCGCTGCGTGCCGGGAGAGAGTATCGCGCACCCTGAACCCGCACAAGAGAAAAGGTTCGTGGAACGAACTAATATCTATCAAAGTACTGATATAGAGCTATATTTTTTGTTTTCATGCGATGACTTGCGCGATCTGTGCGACGGGCTAAGCATGAGCGCGTGGGCACGAACGAACCAAAATCCGACACTCCCGACGCCTCCGCACCAGCGGAAGGACGCGGCGATCTCGACTCGATCCTGGGCTTTCACATCCGGTTGGCCCACGGCGCGGTCTATCGCCATTTCACCGAGACCTTCACCGACCTGGGCCTGACCCAGAAGCAGGTCTCGGTGCTCTGGACCGTGGCCGAACAGCCCGGCCTGTTCCAGGCGGATCTGGGCCAGCAACTCCAGATGGACCGGGCGACCACGACCGAGATCATCAATCGCCTGGCCGCGCGCGATCTCCTGCGCCGCGAGCCCTCCCCGCTCGACCGCCGCAAGAGTTCGCTCCACCTCCAGCCCGAGGGCAAGCGCGTGCTCGAGGAGGCGCGCACATCCATTCTCGCGCATGAGACCTGGCTCAAGGAGCGCTTCAGCGACGCCGAAGTGGCGACGCTGATCGGTCTGCTCACCCGCATCCACAGCCTGCCACCAGGCGACTGAGCCTCCTTCCACTCGCGCCGCGTTGACAGGCGCACGCGCCTCCTGCAAAGTAACGAACGTTACTAATAAGGTGGCAGCCACCCCGTGCGCCTAGCAGGCGCAGGACCTGGCTTGCGACAAGGTGGAGAGCGATGGTTTCGAAACGTGCGCAGGGGCCCGACCCGGCCCGCATCCGGCAGGCGCGGGCCGCCTTCCAGGCGGCGCTGGGCGCCGACAATGTCTTTTTCGGGGAAGAGGACGCGGCCGCCTACAACGACAAGTTCGCGGTGGACGACACGCTCCACCACCCATCGGGCGCCATCGCGCCGGGGAGCGCTGAGGAAGTCCAGGCGGCCCTGCGCATCGCCTCGGAGGTCGGAATCCCGCTCTGGCCGATCAGCCGTGGCAAGAACCTGGGCTACGGCGGCAGCGCGCCGGTCCTCGCCGACTCGGTCATCCTCGATCTCTCCCGCATGAAAAAGATCGAGTACGACGAGGAGAACGGCACCGTCCTTCTCGAGCCTGGTGTGGGCTTCTACGATCTCTACGACTTCCTCAAGGCGCGGGGGATGAAGCACTGGCTGTCGACACCCGGAAACTCCTGGGGTTCGGTCGTCGGCAACGCCCTCGACCGGGGCGTGGGCTATACCCCCTACGGCGAGAACACGAGCAAGATCTGCGGGATGGAAGTGGCGTTGGCGGACGGTTCGCTGGTGCGCACCGGCATGGGCGCGCTCGAAGGCTCGCCTACCTGGCAGCTCTACCGCTACGGCTTCGGCCCGGCCTGGGACCAGCTCTTCGTGCAGTCGAACTTCGGGGTCGTCACCAAGATGGGCCTCTGGCTCATGCCTGAGCCCGAATCGTTGATGGGCATGGATGTCGAGTTCGACAATCCCGAGGACCTGGGGCCCCTCATCGACACGCTCGCCCCCTTGCGCCGTGAGGGCCTGCTCCAGCAATCGCCCACCATCGGCAACTGGCTGCGCGCGGCCGCCGTCCTCACCACGCGCTCGGAATGGACAGACCAGCCCGGCGCGCTGAGCGACGAGGTGATCTCGGCAATCCGCAAGAAGTATCGCGTGGGCTGGTGGGGCGTGAGCCTGCGCCTCTATGGCCGCGAGGAGGTGAACAAGGCCGCCTATCCGATCCTGGAAAAGGCCATGAACGACCTGAAGCCGCTCTCCATGCGCCCCGCGCAGTGGAAGCGCGGCGAGCCACTCGAAAATTCGGGCTGGACCGGCACACCGATCAGCTTCCCGATGCAGAACGCCAACTGGCACGGCGGGCGCGGCGGACACATCGGCTTCTCACCGGTACTGCCCCAGTCGGGCACGGCCGCCATGGCGCAGTTCAAGCGGACCTATGACCGCTACCGCGAATACGGCATGGACTACCAGGCCAGCTTCGCCTTCGGCGAGCGCCATCTCATCAACGTCAACGCGGTCCTTCTCGACAAGGACGACCCGGCGATGATGGGCCGGGTCGATCCCTTCCTGCGCCAACTCGTCGCCGACGCGAAGGCGCAAGGCTATGGCGAGTACCGCACCCATCTCGACTACATGGACCTCGTCGCCTCGACGTACGATTTCAACGACAACGCCCTGCTCAAGCTCAACGAGCGCGTGAAGAATGCGCTTGATCCGGCTGGCGTCATCGCGCCCGGCAAGAGCGGCATCTGGCCCGGCGCCAAGGGAGGAACATCCGCATGAGCACGCTTTCCAAGTCGGCGTTGACCGGTGCCTGCACCGCCGTTCTCATCGCCGTCGCGGCATGTGGCTCCGGCGCCCCGGCCCAGGATGCCAAGGATGCACCACAGGGCGGCCCGCCGCCAATGCCCGCCCCCATTACGCTCTCCTCGCGCCCCGGCGCGGGCCCCGGAGAAAAGCTCTTCATCGAGAAGTGCGTGATGTGCCACGGCCCCAACGGCATGGGCACCGGCCTCCTCGCGCGCCGCATGGACGTCGCCCTGCTTGAAGAGCGCGAGGACCTTCCCGCGGACTACGTCATCCAGGCCGCACGCATGGGCATCGGCAACATGCCCGCAATCCCACGCGGCGAAGTAAGCGATGCCGATATGCAGCAGATCGCCGACTACCTTGCGAGCAAGACGCCCAAGGACATGGGCGGCACGCTGGGAGGGGACGCCCGATGACAACGCTGGCCCGGCGCGAACTGCTCGCCCTCACCGCCGCGGGCGTGCCGCTCGCAGCCCTTGGCTCCACGCTTCTCGCCTCCGGAGCAAGCGCAGCCACGGCGCCCACCGCCCTCCTGCATGACGCGACGCTTCCCGACGCGCGGCGCTTTGCCGCCCGCGCCGCCGAGCTTGGCCAGACCTCGCAGGCCCTCGCCGGAGACCCCGTGCGCCAGGCCCAGGCGCTCTTTGCGCGCCGTCCGCAGGTCGTGTTCGGAGTTAGCCGGGTCAGCGACCGCCTGCTCTTCAGCGAGGTCGCGCGCGAGGCCGGTTACGAGGAACTCGTCCAGATCGCTCAGCGCGCCGGATGTATCCATGAGAGCCGCTGCCGTAGCGGCGCCGAAGCCTTTGCCGCCCTCGCCCGCGCGAGTGGCCCCAACTGGCCGCGCGCTTTTGCCGAACTGGCTCTGGGGGCGGCGCCGCTGACGGACGTTCCGGAGATACAGGGAGCGGACGCACCAACCAGCTTCAGCTGGGTGCTGCGCCGCAAGGGGTGATCTTGAACATACCCAGAAAAAGCCCCTCCGGAATGGCCGTTCCGGAGGGGCTTTTTTCTCGCATAGAGTAGGAAGAGTTCCGAGGGCCATCGCCCTCGGGCTCCCCGAACGGGCGACCTCACGTCTTGCGCGCCACGCGGGCGGAACAAGCTGAGGTCGCCGATTCTGGGGTCCAAGGGGCGATGGCCCCTTGAAGCCTCTTCTTCTACGTTACTTACGAATGATGAGCGATTCCGGTCGCTTGCGCGGCACCCACTGCCCACGTCCAGGGAACTTGCTGAGAACTTCACCGTCCCAGAGGCGTACGGTGCGGCGGTGGAAGCGCCAGCTCCCGTCCTCGCAGCGCACCGCGTGATCGTCGTACCAGCCGGTGAAGCGCAGGAGGTAGGGCGGCTCGTCCTCGCACTCGGTCACGAAGGCAAAGCTGCGCATCTTGACGCTGCCATCGTCCTGCGGGCGAAACTGGGTCTGCGTGACGTGATGCTGGCGTCCCGGAAAGCCCGGCGCGTTGCGGTAATGTTCGGCAATACCGCGAATGCCCTCGTGGCCTTCCCAGATATCCGGATCCTCGAACACTTCCTCGACCATGCGCGCATCGGGCGTGAAGCAGGCGACCAGCGCCTCCACGTCGCCCGTGTCCAGCGCCCAGCTGTAGTCCGCAATCAGATCCTGCAGCGCAAGACGGTCTTCGATCGGCAATTTCGGCAAGGTATATCTCTCCCATGTTCGCCCTCGCCGCCCGCATCGCATTTGCGGGCCGGTACGAGGTGCCTTGACGCAACCGTAACACTCGTTACTTTCTTCCACAAGAACTCCGGGCTGACTCGGAGCGAAATCGGGAAGAGAGAGGACCCTTGGGCAAGATCATTGTCACCGGCGCATCGGGCGCCTTCGGCCACAGCGCAGCGCAGCTTCTTCTGGAGAAATGCGCCGCGGACGACCTCGTGTTCCTGACACGGACCCCGGACAAGTTGAAGCACTTTTCCGAGGCTGGCGCGCACGTACGCGCAGCCGACTTCGACGATCCCGCAAGCCTGCCCGCCGCGATGGAGGGCGGGGAGCGCATGCTGCTTATCAGCACCGCGCGCGTGGGCACCCGCGTCGGCCAGCACCGAAATGCGGTCGAGGCCGCCGTGGCCGCAGGCGTGAACCATATCGTCTACACCTCGCTCATCGCGGCCGATGCGCCCGACAACCCGGCCATCGTCAAGCTCGACCACCGCGCCACCGAGGAAATCATCGAAGCCTCGGGCGCGGCCTGGACGCACCTTCGCGACAGCCAGTATTCCGAGGCCATCGCGACCGCCATGGTCATCCCCGCACTGATGACCGGGCACAAGCCCGACAACTGCGCCCACGGCAAGGTCGCCTTCGTCAGCCGCGACGACTGCGTGGCCTCGGCGGTTGGCGTCCTCACCCAGGACGGGCACGCGAACACCGCCTACACCCTCACCGGCCCCGAGCTCATCTCGATCCCCGAAGCGCTTGCGATGGCGAGCGAGATCGCGGGCAAGCCGATCGAGGTGGAACATGTCGATGACGCGGCCATGTTCGCCTACTTCGATTCGCTGGGCGTGCCGCGCCACGCCTCGGACATCGTGCCCGACGGGCCGATCCCCTGGTCGAGCGACGATATGGTCACTTTCGGCCAGTCAATCCGCGAGGGCTACTTCGACCTTGCCACCGACCACGTCGAGAAGTTGACCGGGAAGCCCCCGCGACCTTTGCGCGAAGTCATGCTCCAGCACTGCGAAAGCTGGCCGAAATGAAGGTCTTTTCCGCAAGCCTGACCGCCGCCGCAGCCCTGCTGCTGAGCGCCTGCTCCGGGTCGACGGGATCGTCCGACAGCACCGCGATGGGCGATGACTGGACAACCCCCAAGGGCGGCGCGAACGCCGCGCATTTCTCGGGCCTCACCGACATCAACCCTGGTAATGTCGGGCGTCTGGGGCTTGCCTGGAGCTATGATCTGGGCACCTCGCGCGTGCAGGAGGCGACCCCGGTCGTCCTCGACGGGGTGATGTACACCTCGGGTAATCTGGGGCGGACCTACGCGCTCAACGCCGCGACCGGCGAGGAGCTGTGGACCTTCGAGCCCGAGGTCGACATGCAGGCCAACCGCGGCGCGTGCTGCGACCAGGGCAACCGCGGCGTTGCCGTCGCGAACGGCAAGGTCATGGTCGCCGCGCTCGATGGCTGGCTCTACGCGCTCGACGCGAAGACCGGCAAGGTCGCCTGGAAGGCCGACACGATCACCGATCATTCGCGCGGCTACACCATCACCGGCGCGCCCGAAGTGGCCGGAAACCTCGTCCTCATCGGCAACGCGGGCGCGGAATACGACGCGCGTGGCTATGTGACCGCCTACGATGTTGCCAGCGGCGAACAGGCCTGGCGTTTCTACACCGTGCCTCACGATCCCGCGCAAGGCCCTCAGGAAAACCCGGAGCTGGAAGAGGCGGTCAAGACCTGGTCGCCCGAAAGCCGCTGGGACATCGGCGGCGGCGGCACCGTGTGGGACGCGATCAATTACGACGAGCGCTTCGGCACGGTCATCATCGGTGTCGGCAATGCAGGCCCCTACAACCTGGAGCGCCGCTCGCCGGGCGGGGGCGACAATCTCTTCGTCGCCTCGCTCGTCGCGCTCGATGCCAGGACGGGCCGCGTGAAGTGGCATTACCAGGAAACGCCGGGCGATGCCTGGGACTTCACCTCGACCCAGCCCATCGTCTTTGCCGACATGGAGGTCGAGGGTGAGATGCGCCCCGTGCTCATCCACGCGCCCAAGAACGGCTACATGTTCGTGCTCGACCGCGAGACCGGAAAGCCCATCGCGATCAACGCCATCGTGCGCACCAGCTGGGCCGATGGTTATGACATGGAGACCGGGCGTCCCAAGGAAAAGCCCGAAAGCGCCTACTACTGGAAGGGGCCGAAGATCATCTTCCCCGCCTCGCCCGGCGCGCGCAACTGGTACCCGCCCGCCTATGACCCGGACCGCGAGCTCTACTTCGCCTCGGTGCTCGACATGGGCAATCTCATGTTCACCACGCCTCCGCTCGACCCGGCCGATCCGCACCGCAAGAAGGCGCTCAACATCCAGACCGCGCTGCTCTTCACCGCCGATCTCGACAAGTCGATCACCACCCTGCCCCCGCCGCTCCAGGACATGGTGAAGGCCCTGCCCGAATGGCAGTGGGTCAAGGACAAGCCCTATTCCTCGCAGATCCGCGCCATCGACCCGATGACCGGCAAGGCCAAGTGGGCGGTCGACACCGAGGGCTGGCAGGACCGTCCCGGTGTCATGGCGACGAAGACCGGCATCGTCTTTCACGGCAGCATCGACGGGCGCTTCATCGCCCGCGACGCCGAGACAGGCAACATCCTGACCGAGATCGACACCGGAACCGCGATCATGGCCGCGCCCATGACCTACCGCGTCGACGGCGTGCAGTACGTCGCAGTCCAGGCGGGCTTTGGCGGCGGCGGCTGGGGCTTCGTCCCGCGCTATTCCGCGCCCTACAAGTACGGCAACGCCAACCGTCTGCTCGTCTTCAAGATCGACGGCGGCGAAGTACCCAAGCCCGATCCCCTGCCCGCTCCGCAAGTCGCACCCGAGCCGCCCGCACAGCTTCCCGGCGTCACGCCCGCGACCATCGCGCGCGGCCAGGCGGTGTTCTTCGGCAACTGCGCGATCTGCCACTCGAACCAGATCATTTCGGGCGTGCCGGACCTGCGCCGCATGCAGCCCGAGATCCACGAGGCCTTCGACCAGATCGTGCTGGAAGGTGCGTTCCTGCCGATGGGCATGCCGCGCTGGGACGATCTCATCAGCAAGGAGGACGCCCACGCGATCCACGCCTGGCTGATCGACGAGCAGACCAAGGTGCGCGAGCGCGAACTCAAGCTGAAGGCGGCGGGCAAACCGCTCGACGCGCCCAGCCTCACCATCCTGTCCAGCTACTGACGAAGGAGAGACAGGCCATGGATACCCCTGACATCATCGTCATCGGCGGCGGCTCGGCTGGCGCGGCGATGGCCGGACGGCTTGCCGAAGGGGGCACCCGCGTGCTCCTCGTCGAGGCCGGACGCTCCGACAAGACGCTGAAATCGCGCGTTCCCGCCCTTACCAGCTCGGTCGTCCAGAACCCGGACTACGACTGGTGCTACAAGGTCGAGCCCGACCCCTCGCTCGGCGGCCGCGCCGATGTGTGGCCCGCGGGCAAGCTCCTGGGTGGGGGCAGCTCGCTCAACGGGATGATGTTCATCCGCGGGCACAAGTGGGACTACGACCACTGGGCTGACCTGGGCGCATCAGGCTGGGACTACCAGAGCGTGCTCCCCTACTTCCGCCGCCTGGAGGACAACGAGCGCGGCCCCGACGCCTGGCGCGGGACGGGCGGCCCCATCGGTGTTTCCGAGGTCCGCTCGCGCTATACCATCACCGACGACTGGATCGCGGCGGCCGAAGCTGCCGGGATCCCGCGCTCGGAGGACCTCAACGGCAAGAGCGCCGAAGGCGTCGACTATGTCCAGGTCTCGCAGCGCGGCGGCCTGCGCTGCTCGACCGCGCGCGGCTACCTCGAGGGACGTGACTACGACGGACGGCTCAAGGTGGAACTGGAATGTCAGGTCCTGCGCATCCTCGTTGAGGACGGGCGCGCCTGCGGCGTGGTCGTGCGGCAAGGCCGCGAGGAACGCACCTGGCGCAGCACGCGCGGAGTGGTGCTGAGCGCCGGTTCGATGAACACGCCCCGCCTGCTCATGCTCTCAGGGATTGGCCCGGCCGAGCATCTGCAGGACATGGGCATCCCCCTCGTGCGCGATCTGCCCGGCGTCGGGCGCAACCTGCAGGACCATGTCGGCACGCACCTCGTCAACACGGTCTCGGGCACCACGCTCAACACCGATGCGCAAGGTCTTCGCGGCGCGCTGCAGCTGCTCAAGTTCGCCGCCTTGCGCACAGGTGCCCTCACCACCGGGATCGGCCATGCCCAGGCCTTCGTCCACGGACGCCCGGGCCTGCCTGCGCCCAACCTGCAGATCTCCTTTGCCGCCTTCGCGTTCGATTTCGACGAGCAGGGCCGCCTCATGCTGCGCAAGGACGCAGCGGTCTCCACGCTGATCGGCCTCATGCGCCCCTCGGCGCGCGGGCGCATCACCCTGCGCTCGGCCGATCCGCTGGCGCCGCCGGTGATCACGCACCAGCAGCTGGGCAGCGAGGACGATATCGAGCAGATCGTCGAGGGCATCGCGATTGCGCGCAGGATCATGGAGGCCACGCCCATGGCCGCCCAGATTACCGGCGAGGTCCGCCCCGGCGCCGCGCTCGACGCGCCCGAGGCTCTGCGCGAATACGTCAAGCTTGCCTCGATCCCGCTCTACCACCCGGTCGGCACCGCGAAGATGGGTGCGGCCGAGGACCTGATGGCGGTGGTCGATCCCGATCTTGCCGTCCACGGCGTCGAGGGCCTGTGGGTCGCCGACGCCTCGATCTTCCCGAGCCTGCCTGCCGGCAACACCAACGCGACCGCGATCATGGTCGGCGACAAGGGCTCGGACCACGTACTCAAGGCCCTGCGCGCGAACCGCTGATGGAACGCGTGACACAACAAACCGGGGTCCCCGGGGAGACACCACCCAAAACAGGTTCTGGATACATTCTGGAGAGGACGTCACTGTGACACAGTTCCCGCAAACCATTCATTTCACCGGCACCAACACCCCCATCGGGGTCGAGTGGTCGGCCCGTAATCTCGATGTCATCGGCACCATCCCCGAGGAGATCGACGGCGCCTTCTTCCGCGCCGTGCCCGACCCCGCGCTGGCCCCCATGTTCGAGGACGAGGTCGCGCTCTCGGCCGACGGTATGGTCGCCAAGTTCGACATTCGCGGCGGCACCGTCGATTACGCGATCAAGTACGTCGAGACCGAGCGCTACCTGCTCGAGAAGGAAGCGCGCACCGCGCTCTTCGGGCGCTACCGCAACCCCTACACCGACGATCCCAGCGTTGCGGGCAAGGACCGCACCGTCGCCAACACCACGCCTGTCTGGCACGGCGGACGCCTGCTGATGACCAAGGAGGACGGCCTTGGCTACGAGGTCGATCCCGAGACGCTCGAGACCATCGGCCGCTTCGATTACTACGGTGCGCTCAAGTCCGAGACATTCACCGCCCACCCGCGCATCGATCCCGAGACGGGCGAGATGTTCTTCTTCGGCTATGAAGCAGGCGGCCTTGCCAGCCTCGATGTGGCCTATGGCATTGCCGACAAGGACGGCAACCTGATCTCGGAGCAGTGGTTCAAGCAGCCCTACTGCTCGACCATCCACGACTTCACGATCACCGAGAAGTACGCCGTCTTCCCGATCTTCCCGACCACCGCCGATCTCGACCGCCTGAAGGCGGGCGGCGCGCACTGGGCACACCAGCAGGACCTGGAATCCTGGGTCGGTATCATGCCGCGCTACGGCAAGGTCGAGGACATGCGCTGGTTCAAGGGGCCCAAGGGCGTCTCGGCCTTCCATTTCCTCAACGCCTATGACGATGGCGACCTGGTCCATCTCGACGTGTGCCTGTCCGACACCTGCGCCTTTGGCTTCATGCGCGAGGCGGGCGGCGTCGAACGCGGGCAGCAGAGCATCCAGGGCGGCATGACCCGCTGGACCTTCGATATGTCCAAGCCCGGCGAGGAATTTGAATCGCGCGTCATCGGCCCTCCGGGCGACATGCCGCGCATTCCCGACGCCAGCCAGGGCCGCATGCACCGCAAGGGCTGGTACCTCACCATCAACCCCGAAGGCGGCCCGCCCGTCCCCGGCGGCCCGGTCGGGGTCTCGTTCAACATGCTGGTGCAGATCGAGCCGGGCAACGGGCGCATCGAGGCCATGCCGCTCGAACCGGGCATGGCCATCAACGAGCCGGTCCATGTGCCCTCCTCCGATCCGGAAAAGGACGGCTGGCTGCTCATGGTGGTCGACCGCCAGACCGGGGAGAACAGCTTCGATTCCGAGCTCTGGGTGGTCGAGGCCGACGCCGTGGCCAAGGGGCCCATCGCCCGCGTGCCGATGCCCCTGCCCATGCGCGCACAGGTCCACGGCTGGTGGGTTTCGCGCGAACAGCTCGACAAGGCCAAGGCCCGCAAGGCGCAAGGCCTCGCCGCCTGATGCGCACGCGCTGAGGCGCGCTGCGGGAACGTCGTCCGGAAGGAGAGAGGAGGCTCCTTTCGGACGACGAAATCGATTGACACTTTAATAACGATCGTTACTAATTTACCTAAGCTGGTAGTCCGGCTGACAGGGGCGTTGCTGCCCGGGTCAGGACTGCCATTTTGCGCAACGACGAAGTCACCAACGAAGGACCGTTGGGGCAGGGAGAAAGGTGGCCGCAAGGAACGCCCGGCAGGGCTTTTGCGCCGCCGCGAGGGATGAGAAAGGACAGCCAGCGTCCTCCATTCCGCCTGCCCGATCCCCGCGGTCGAGGGAGAGGAAATTTCATGGCACGAGCCCCATTCACCTGTCGTCGCACGGCCAGCGCCGTGATCGCCCTGGCTACCGGCCTGACTCTGGGCCTTGGCAACGCCCATGCGCAGGACGGCGCGCAGGACACAGGCGAAGTTCACGCCCCCGAGATCATCGTGACCGCGCAGTTTCGCGAACAGCGCCTGCAGGACACCCCCATCGCCATCACCGCGACGAGCGGCGACGAACTGGCCGCCAAGAGCGTCGACAGCGTCACCGACCTCACCGCCATCGCGCCCAACGTGAACCTGTCCGAGGCGACCGGCCTCAACGGCAGCGCGGTCCAGGCCTACATCCGCGGCATCGGCCAGAACGATTCCAGCTTCGCGCTCGAACCGGGCGTGGGCATCTACATCGACGATGTCTATTACGGCACCACCTTCGGCGCGATCCTCGACCTCAACGACCTTGACCGCGTCGAAGTCCTGCGCGGGCCGCAGGGGACGCTCTCGGGCAAGAACTCGATCGGCGGCTCGATCAAGCTGTTCAGCCGCAAGCCCGACGAGGTGAGCGACGGCTTCGTGGAGGCAACCACCGGCAGCTACGGCCGCATCGACCTGCGCGCGAGCGCGGGCTTCACCATCGCCGATGGGCTCTACGCGCGCATTTCAGGTGTCTCGAAGCACACCGATGGCTTTTTCAAGCTCTACGATTACGGCTGCCTCAACCCCGATTCCGGCATTGCCCCGACAGTGGGCGGCGGCGACTGCCAGACCGGCACCGAAGGCGGTGTCGATGTCCAGGGTGGACGTCTTGCGCTGCGCTATGCCCCTGTCGGATCGAGCCTCGAGATCAACCTCATCGGCGACTATGCGATGAACAAGTCCGAGCAGGTCGCCACCAAACTGATCTATGCAAACAGCAACGACACCCGCTCCTACGACGCAGCCGATCCCATGGGCGGCGTACCTTTCGACAGCCGCTTCCTGACCGGGCCGAAGTCCTATTCCAGCTACGCCAACTACGCCTCGGGCGGCAATTACACGACGATCTTCGGCACGCCGCTGCAGGTCGCACCCGGCACCTTCGACACCAGCCCGCAGAGCACTGCCAAGAGCTGGGGCGTGGCCGGTACGGTCGACTTCGAGCTGAACGACTTCCTCGCCGTCAAGTCGATCACCGCCTACCGCGAGGCAAGCGGCACCTCGGGCATCGATCTTGACGGCTCCCCCCTTTCGGTGCTGGTCCAGGAGTTCGACTACGAACACGCCCAGTTCACTCAGGAACTGCGCCTCTCCGGCCAGGTCGGCACGCTCATCGACTTCACTGTGGGCGGCTATTACTACGATGCCGACGACAACATCGCCGGACGTTCACTCATCCCGACCGCGATGTTCGATTTCGTGCAGGACGACCCGATCACGAACCGCTCCGTTTCGGCTTTCGCGCACTCCGAGTTTCACCTCACGCCCGACCTCAACGTGATCGCGGGCATCCGCTACACCGACGACAAGAAGACGTACCAGTTCACCCGGCGCAATCCGGATGGCACCCTGCCCTCGGGCATTCCGCTGACGACGAACTTCCTGGTCGCAGGGCTGGATGGGGAAGTGGGCCTCTTCAAGGGCACGCGCACCGACTATCGCCTCGGCGTCAACTACCGCTTCATGCCCGAGCTCATGGTCTATGCGCAGATCGCGACCGGCTACAAGGGCGGCGGCATCAACCCGCGCCCCTACACGCCTGACCAGATCGTGCCCTTCGATCCCGAGACGCTGACCACCTACGAGGCGGGCTTCAAGTCGGACCTGTGGAACAACCGCATCCGCTTCAACGGTACGTTCTTCTTCAACCGGTACAAGGATCTCCAGATCAACCGCTACTTCTGCCCGGAGAGCGTAAGCCCGACCTGCTCGCAGCCGGCCAATGCAGGCGATGCGGATGTCTGGGGTCTGGAGGCCGAGCTCTTTGCGGAACCCATCGACAATCTCACCATCGATGGCGCGATGGGCTATCTCAACTTCGACTACACCCGTGTCGATCCCACGACCTTCGTCGAAGAGGACATGGTCGCCCCCTTCAACCCGAGCTGGCAGCTGAGCGCCGGCATGCAGTACAAGGCGGAGCTGGGCGATGGCATCGGCACGCTCACCCCGCGCGTCGACTGGACCTACCAGTCCTCGTTCTACTTCAACTCGGTCAACAACCCGGACAACCTGATCGGCTCGCGCAGCCTCTTCAACCTGCGCCTGACGTACGCCTCGGACGACGAGACCTGGCAGGTCAGCACCGGCATCACCAACCTGTTCGACAAGTTCTACTACACCGGCGTCAGCGAGAACGTGCAGAACTACGGCGTGAACACCGGCTCGGTCGGTCGTCCGCGCGAATGGTTCCTCTCGGTCCGTCGCTCCTTCTGAGCGCGGACCTTCCCGGAACGCTTCACAGAAGAGAAGAGAAGAGAAGAGAGGACGAGACGATGCGCGCGCTCTACCACGCCAGCCGCTGGATCTTCGGATTGTGGTACCTGTTCTCGGGGGTGGAGTATTTCACCCCCTTCGAACTGCAGCCGCTCGGCAACACGCCGCTCGGTCAGGAATTCACGCTGGCGCTCATCCATTCCGGGCTCTTCGCCTGGATCAAGGTGGCCGAGATCGCGATTGCCATCCTCGTCCTTGCCGACCGCATGATGCCGCTCGTCGCGGCCGCAGCCGTACCGCTGACCGTGGTCATCGCCTACTGGAACTTCGCGCTGGAATGGGGCGTCGTCGAAGTCGTCTTCGGCGCGCTGACGATCCTCTTCAACGCTGTCCTGCTGTGGCCCTACCGGGCCTACTACCGACCGATGCTCACCGCCTGGCGCGGGGACAGAGACTTCTCGCTCTCACTCGACTGAGCGGGCCGCGCTGCCCGTCGAACGACGGGCAGCAGCATCGTGAGGCCCAGGCACAAGGCCACGGGCAGCGCGGCAAAGGCGAAGAACAGCGCAGCCCCGACATTGCCCTCGATGACCGCAGCGCCCAGCAAGGGGCCGCCAATGGCGCCGATCCGGGCCACCGCCACGGCAATGCCAATCAGGCTGGAGAGCAAGCGCGGCGGGACCAGGCCCGAGGCCACCGCCAGGATCGCGACGTGGACGCCCGAAATGCCGCCTCCTGCAATCAGCAGCAGGAGACCCCAGCCAAAGCGCGTCGGCGGGACCAGGCCGAAGGCAAGGAGCGCCAGAGCAATGGCCCCATAGCTTGCCGCCAGCACCACCGTGACCCGCCCCCCGTCAAGCATGCGGGCAAGCAGGAGCCCGATAACCATGCCTCCGAATTGGAGGAGCGAGACCGCATGGGCCGCCGTCTCCAGCGTAAAACCGGCATCCGGCAGGACCGTGGGCACCCAGGAATTGATGTAATAGAGCGCGGCGGCGTTCACGCCATAGAGTACGCAGATGAGCGCGGTGACGTAGAAGATGGGCCGGTGCAGCAACTGCACCAGTGGCGCACCTGAAGCTGCCCCCTCCTCGGCATCGCCTGCGACCGCCGGGGATTCGGCCAAGGCCATCCAGAGGAGGCCCAGCAGCAGCAAAGTCACCAGTCCGGGAAGTATGAAGATCGCCTGCCACCCGAAGGCAGCAACGAGCGGCGAGACCACCAGACCCGATCCTGCGGCGCCGAGTGGAATGGCCATCGAGACAATCGTCATCGTACTCGCCCGCCGACCGGGCAGCGCCAGCTCAGCGCTGAGCGCGGTGACATTGGGCAGGCACGCGCCGAGCGCGAGACCAGTCAGGAGCCGCCAGGCCGTAAACGCCTCGACACTCTGGCCCGTGGCCGTGCCGAAGGTCGCCAGAGCCAGTACCGGCATCGCGATAAGGATCACACGGCGGCGGCCGAAACGATCGCCCAGCGGTGCCAACCCCACCGCGCCAAGCCCCAGGCCCAGCAAAACGGCGGAGAGCGCAAGACCGAAGGTTTCGGGCGCATGGCCATAGGCCTGGACCAGATGCGGTACGGCGAGCGGCATCGCGGTCAGGTCATAGCCGTCGAGCAGCATGACCGCCCCGCACAGGATCAGCGACGTCCAGCGCGAACGGGCGGAAAGCGCGGGCGCTTCAGCCGGAGGGACGGCCGCGCTCATTGCCCCTGCCCCTTAGCGTCCCACGGCGAGGGCATGTGGTAGGGCACGGTGATGAAGTTCGCCTCGACCTGGCGGATCGCGCCAGACTCGATCTTGAAGACCTCGGAGAGATAGAACGTGTGCGGGCGGCGGATATGCGATTCCACCTCTCTCCCGTCGGTCAGGGTATAGCGCTCCAGCACGCCGCGATGGTCGATGAAGCCATGCGCCATGACCAGCCCGCGTTCCACGTCGACAAGCGGGAAGCGGCGCGCGCGCAGGCGATCATCATAGCGGTACCAGCCGAGGCGAAACTGCGCCTCGCAGCCCAGCTTGGCGATGGGCAGCATGAAGGCGGGGTTGTTGGTCGTCTGCGTCCCGTTCTCGACCCGCTGGCAGTCCGGGTGAAAGGCGGTGAATAGCTGGCCGTCGTTCTGCTCCAGCGTCGCGAAATAGCCGTTCGCCAATGTCAGCAGCCGTTCGCGGGTCATGCGCTCGGCTTCGGGCACGAATGCCTCCATGACCGACTTGGGCTCGAACCTGGGATCAGGGAAATGCAGGGCCTCGTCGCGCTGGCGCACGACAATCAGTTCGGCCTCGCAGACCTCGCCCCCGGCGGTCACGCCAAGGCGCAGCGCGGCGGCGGATTCGTCGCCGCTCTCGATCACCGTCGTGAACAGGCCGATCTGCCCGGTCTCGGGATCGCAGAAGCGAAAGTCGTATGTCCCCCGGCCAGTGATCGTCGCCCACAACCCATCGCCGGGAACCAGCGCGACGTTGTTCTCGGTGTGGAAGACATCACCCGCCCAAGTACCCGCCCCAGTACCCGCCCACGCCACCTGCGCCGGGTCGCGCGCGTCAAGAGCCGCCAGATAGCGGTCGAGCACGGCGTAGAGCGCGGCGCGATCAAGCCTTGTCGACAGACCGGTCACACCCCCTTCTCCGCCGCCTGATCGCCATAGTGGAAGGGCGGCACAAAGACCTCGGGAAACGCCTCGTACTCGACCGTGGGGGGAAGGTCCGGCTGGAGCCCGTCGATCTTGCGCAGGAGCGGAATGCCCCCCTCGTTCAAGCCCTTGTCGTACTCGCAGTAGAAGGTGATGAAGCCATGGAGCGAGGCGATGCGCCAGGTCCCGTCCTCGCGCACATAGCTGTTCTCGTACGTCGCCTCGCCCCAGCGCGCGACCCCGCCCAGCCAGGCGATCTGGATGAAGGTGCGCCAGCGCGCCTTTGCCGCATCTCCCTCGGCATGGATCACGGGCTGGAGCTGCATGTGGTTGAACAGCGCGCCGCGCTCGTAGGGCGGCAGGGCATGGAGATAGGCCCGCACCCGCTCGCGCCCGACATAGACGCCGCGCCCTGCAATCTCGAGCGTACCCTCGCGCGCGAACAGATCCGCCGCCTTGTCCCACAGCCCCTTGTCGACATAGTATCCGTACATCGCCTGGAGGTTGGCGATCTCGGTCCAGTCGCGCGCGGCGCGTGCTTCTTCGCGCAGCTGCGCCACTTCGGCCCGCAACTGGGCAATTGCCGGATCCTGATCCATGCAGCCTCTCTCCTCTCCCAAGCCCTCTTGCCGCGCCCGGAGAAACCAGATCGGCTTCCCCAAAACGCGTTTTGGGCGTTGCACCTCATCGTAACGTTCGTTATCGTTTTGGCAAGAGACGCGCACCCTCCGGCATCATTGCCGGATCGCAAGCCGTGCGCAAATGGAAGAGGACACCTGCAATGACTCCTGAAGGCGTGGATATCCGCAACCCCGAGAAACTCTACATCGGCGGCAGCTGGATCGAATCAACCGGCACGCAACGCTTCGAACTCGTCTCGCCCAACAGCGAGGAGGTGATCGGCGTGGTTGCCGACGCAACGAGTGCCGACATGGACAAGGCCGTTGCCGCCGCGCGCGAGGCTTTCGACACCGGCCCCTGGCCGCAGATGAGCCCGGCCGAGCGTGGGGCCGCCGTCCTGCGCTGGGCCGAGGAACTGGAAAAGCGCGAAGCCGAACTGTGCGCCTGCTGGACCGCGCAGGTTGGCGGCCTTTCCAGCTTTGCCCCGCAGATGCATGGCGGCGCGACCGCCACGATCAAGTTCATTGCCTCGCTCGGCCAGGACTTCGAGTTCGTCGTGCGCCGCCCCAGCCAGATGGTCGACACCGCGCTTGTCGCCTATGAGCCGGTCGGCGTTGCGGCCTGCATCGCGCCCTGGAACGCACCTTACGGCATTCTCTCCAGCAAGGTCGCCTACGCGCTGGTTGCCGGCTGCACGGTCATCATGAAGCCCTCGCCCGAAACCCCGCTCGAAGCCTATATCATGGCCGAGGCGGCGGAAGCGGCCGGCATCCCGGCGGGCGTCGTCAACCTGGTGTGCGGCGGGCGCGATGCCTCCGACCACCTCGTCAACAACCCCGGCATCGACAAGGTCAGCTTCACCGGTTCCACCATCGCGGGCAAGCGCATCGGCGAGGTCTGCGCGGGCCGCGTTGCGCGCTGCACGCTGGAGCTGGGCGGCAAGTCGGCAGCCATCGTGCGCGACGACTTCCCGATCGAGGCCGCCGCTGCGATCCTGGGCAACACGATCACCGTGATGAGCGGGCAGGTCTGCGCCATGCTGAGCCGCGCGATCGTCACCAAGTCGCGCCACGACGAACTGGCCGACGCCATCGCCAAGGTCATGCAGGGCGTGAAGATCGGGGCCAGCACGGCGCCCGACACGCAGCTGGGTCCCCTTGCCATGAAGCGCCAGCTCGAACGCGTCGAGGACTACATCGCCATCGGCAAGCAGGAAGGCGCGGACCTCGTCACAGGCGGCAACCGCCCGACCACGATGAACAAGGGCTACTTCCTGGAGCCCACCCTCTTTGCCAACGTCGACAACACCAGCCGCATCGCCCAGGAAGAGATCTTCGGCCCGGTTCTCAGCCTCATCCCGGCCGAGGACGAAGAGGACGCCATCCGCATCGCCAACGAAAGCGCCTTCGGCCTCAACGGCTCGGTCCTGACCAACGATCACGAAGCGGCCTACCGCATCGGGCGCAAGGTGCGCGCGGGCGGTTTCGGCCAGAACGGCATGCGCCTCGAATTCGGCCTGCCCTTCGGCGGTTTCAAGCAGTCGGGCATCGGCCGTGAGGGCGGCGTGGAAGGGCTCTACTCCTTCCTCGAGAGCAAGACGATGCTGCTCGACGGCATGCCCTCGCAGCTGTGATGTCGCCGGTGGCGACGATGCCGCTGTGCGAAGCGGACTATCTTCGGTACGTGAAGGCCTTCAACGCGCGCGACTACGCCGCGTTGGAGACCTTCTTCACCGACGACTTCGTGCTGGAGAACGCAGGCTTTGCGGTGCGCGGCAAGCCCGCGTTCCGCGAATTCTACGCCTTCTTCCACGAGTACTGCCGCGAAACCGTGGACTTTCGCGGGTTCTATCCCGGGACCGAGGGCTTCGTCGGCCATGTCGTCATCACGTTCGAGGGGCTGAAGGACCTCTCGCAGGAGGTGCTGGAGGCGCGCGGATTTTCCGGCATGTCGCTCGTGCCGAAAGGCGCGCGGGTCGAAGTCGAGTTCCTCATCCTCTACAAGGTCAACGCGGCCGGCCTCATCCACCACATCAAGGGCGCGGTCTGGGAGCCGGAACGCCCCTGAGCCGAGACGGGCGCCCCGCGCCTGCGCCTTGCAGGGCGGACGCTTCATGACCACATCCCGCCGCGACAGGCTCCAACCAGGGGCCTGGCGCGGCTTTGTTTTTCCCGCACGGCAGGGCCGTCAAGACCACCCCGAAGGAGCGGGAAAGGAGCGCGACATGGCCCGCATTTTCGTCACCGGATCAACGCAGGGGATCGGGCGCAACGCCATCCAGACGCTGATCGGCAACGGACACGACGTCATCCTCCACGCCCGCTCGAAAGAGCGCATCAACGCCTTTGGCGCGCTGGCCAACGTCAATACGGTCCTGACCGGCGATCTTGCCAGCCTCGAGGAGGTCCGCGCCCTTGCCCGGGCGCTCAACGAGACAGGCCCTGTCGACGCGATCATTCACAACGCCGGGATCATCGACACGACGCGCGAGGTAACCCGCGAGGGCATCCTGCGCGTCCTGATGGTGAACGCGATTGCCCCTTACATGCTCAGTCTGCTCGCTGAGCGCCCTGCGCGCCTGATCTTCACCGGCAGCTCGATGCACTATGGCCATGAGGAAGCGCTCGACGACATGGACTGGCGCGAACGCCGCTGGTCGGGCGCAAGCGCCTATGGCGAGAGCAAGATGCTGCTGACCGCCATGGCCAACGGCCTTGCCCGCCACCTTCCCGACACCCCGTGCCACACTGTCGATCCGGGCTGGGTGCCGACCCGCATGGGCGGCGAATCGGCCAGCGATCCCCTCGACGAGGCCCACCTCACCCAGTGCTGGCTTGCGACCTATTCGAAAGACGAGGCTGGCGCGAGCGGGGGCTACTGGCACCACATGGAGCGCCGCGAGCCCGATCCCAAGACACAGGACACGAAGGTCCAGGACGCCGTCCTCACGCGCTTTGCCGCACTATCGGGCGTCGCCATGCCCACCGCTGCGTCGCGACCGTGACAGCCCCCTTTTCTAGTTAACGCGGGGCGCTTATAGGGCTGATCTAGACACTTCGCAAAGCTCCGATCTTAGCCCGTTCTTAAGTATTCCAGGATACTTAACGCGCCTCCACCACTCCTACGGTATCCGACCTCCCATTGGCTCAGGCTGTCCCTCCCTTTTCCATCTCGCGGGCCGTCTTCGAGGCGATCACCCTCAGGGATTCGTACACGTCCGAGGCCGACGCGCAGAGTGACGGCACGCCCGCGGCGATCGGAGCCTTTTCGTGCGATCTGGGCGATCAGAGCCTGCGCTGGAACGAAGCGACCTTCGAACTTTTCGGGTTCGCCCCCGGCGAGCAGGTCGACCGGCGCGTGGTGCTCGACATGTATGCCCCCGAATCGCGCCGTCTCCTCGAGGCGCGGCGCGCGCAGGCCATCGAAGTGCTCGGGGCCTTCTCTCTGGAGGCGCAGATTCATACCGCCGACGGCGAGGAGCGCTGGCTGCGCATCCATGCCCATGTCGAATCGCGCAATGGCCAGGCCCTTCGGCTGCACGGCACCAAGCAGGACATAACCCACGAGCGCCGACACCTGCGCAAGCTGGAGGAACTCGCCTTCACCGATCCGGTCTCGGGGCTGGGCAACCGCGCGCTGTTCCACGCCGCCTTTCTCCATGCGCCCCACGCGCCTTCCTCGTCGGCTTCGCGCGAGATGACCTCGGCTGGCGCGCTGGTGCTGTTCGACTTCGACCACTTCAAGGCCATCAACGACGCCTTCGGCCACATCGCGGGCGATGCCTGCCTCGCCCGCTTTGGCGCACAGCTGCGTACCGCCTTTCCCGAAGCCCTGCTGCTCGCCCGCATCGGGGGCGACGAGTTCGCCATGGTGCTGGCGCAGAACCAGAATGAGGATCAATTGCAGCAGCGCCTGAACGCCGCCCTGCACACGCTCGCCGCACCGTTCGACTGGGAAGGAACCTCCCTCTCGATCCGTGCCTCGTTCGGGCTCGCCATGCCCCGGCCTTGCGAGCCCTCCTCTCCGAGCGAGCTCTTCCGCCGTGCCGATGCCGACCTCTACCGCTCGAAGGAGCGCCGCGCGCCGCGCGCGTCTAGTCCAGACGCTGCGTGTTGGGATCGGTCCTGAGCATTGCCGCGCTCTTGATGGCCGGATCCCAATGCTCGGCTATCCGGCCATCCTCGATACGGAACAGATCGAACCAGCTGGTGTGGTAGGTCTCTCCGTCCTCGCCCGTTTCGGTGCGCACGAAGGCCATCGTCACCATGTCCCGCTCCGCCACGATGGAAACCAGCGGCAGTTCGATGGTGGGCCGGACCTCGCGCGCCGGGCGGGAGCCGCGGATGAAAGTCTCCAGCGCCTCGCGCCCGCTGACGACGTTGGGATTGTGTTGGATATAGCCCTCGGCAATGAATTCGTGCGCGCGCTCGGCATGGCCGCCCTGCAGCACGATACGGTACATGTCATAGCAAAGCCGCTTGTTCGCCGCGAGAACGGGATCTGCGCTGGCGAGCAGCTGTGCATGGTCGGCCGCCACCATCGGCGGGGTCTGCCCCTCGGGGACGGTGGCGCCGGGAACCAGCTGCGTGGCCGTGTTCATGGGCGCTCTCCCGGCTGTTCCTCGGCCCAGGAGCGCACCCACTTGCGGGTGTCGTCCCAGTGCTCGACGATGAGACCATCCTCCAGCCGGTACATGTCGAAGGCGTGCCCGGGGTAGGTCTCCCCTGGCCGTGCGGGATCGGGCTGGTCCTGCTGCCAGATCACCACGACCGTGTCGTCCTGCGCCACCGTGCGCACCAGGTGCTTGGTCGCCGGCGGCACGAAGCCCTCGGGCGGATTGCGGATGAGGTCGGTGAGGTGGAGCAGTTGCTCGCGCCCCGAAGGCAGGTTCACCGCATGCTGCACGTAGTCGGGATGGATATAGCGCAGCACGGCCTCGCGGCTTCCTTCCCGGATCACGCCCTGCCACATGTCGAGAACAATGCGCGCGTTGCGCTGCTGGAGTGTCTCGGCTTCGGCCATGACGCGCCTCAGATCAGCGCGTAGTAGCGCAGCAGGTTGCCATCCGCGCGGCGCTCGCCCACACCGATGAAGACGTGCTTGGTCAGCCAGTCATGCTTGCCCACCGGGCATTCGAAACTGGGATTGCCGCGCAGATAGTATTCCTGCTGCTCGACCGGCTCGCCCCCCTTGAAGGCCCAGTCGCGCAGGCGCTCCATCGTGCCGGGCTTGCGCCCCCACAGGAACCCCCGGTTGTTGAGCAGGATCAGCGTGCCATCGTCCTCCTCCAGCATGTAGCGCGCATCGAACACGGCCACATCGTCGGGTCGGAAGGTCGCATAGTCACCGCCCGATCCCGGCACCGCCTTGCCTTTCAGGTGCGGGCCCTCAAAGGTCCCGCCATCGACATAGACCGCGCTGCGGTTGCCCCCCATCGGGGTGTTGGCGATCATCTGCACGCGCGGAAAGGTCAGGCGCACTTCCATCGCGAATTCGAGGCGCGGGTTATCGAGCGTCGAGAAAGGCCCGGCAAAGGGCGTGGTGTCGTTGTGGGTCATGCCATCCTCATCCGATTTCCAGCGCGCCGCCATCGACCATCAGGTTGGCCGCGGTCACGAAACTTGCCTCATGCGAGGCGAGGAAGAGCACCGCATCGGCCACTTCCTTTGCTGCCCCCATGCGCTTCATCGGCACGGCCGCGATCATCTGCCCGCGCATCGCCTCGACCGCCGCCTCGTCCATGCCGGGATTGCGGTAGAGGAGCGGCGTCTCGATGGGGCCCGGGCTCACCATGTTGACCCGGATCCCGCGCGCGACATACTCGCCTGCGAACTGGCGCATGGCGAGCGCAAGGCCTGCCTTGGCCGCGCCATAGGCTGCGTTGCCGGGCACGAAGGCATGGCCGCCGATCGAGCCGGTGACGACAATCGCGCCCCCTTCCCCCATCAGCCGCACCGCCTTTTGCATGGCAAAGACACAGCCCCTGAGGTTGATCGCGTGGACCTGGTCCCAGTATTCGCTCGTCATGTCCTCGATCAGCGAAAAGCCGCCCATCCCGGCGTTGACCATGAGGACATCGATGCCGCCCTCCTCGGCAGCAACGGTCTCGTAGAAGGCGTCCATCGCGGCGAGGTCGGAGATATCGACCGAGTTGCCTTTTGCCCCGGGGATAGAGGCGACGGCGCTGGCGATGGTCTGCGGGTCCCGGCCCGTGAGGCGCACGCCCGCACCTTCCTCGGCAAACCCCTGTGCGCAGGCCAGCCCGATGCCGCTGTTGCCGCCCAGGACAACCACCCGCTTGCCGGTGAAGCGATCCGCGCGCGCCATCTCAGAACGGTCCAATCGGGTTGGGGCTCTCACTGGGCACTTCCATCATCACGTCCCAGTGCTCGACCACCATCGTGTTCTCGAGCCGGAAGATATCCATGATCGCGTAGCCCGTATCACCCGGCCAGCGGCGCAGATGGTAATGCGCGATGACGTGATCGCCATCGGCAAAGATGCGCTTGATGTCATGACACGGCTCAGGCGAATGGACCTTGGCTTCGCGCAGGAACTGCTTGAGCGGCTCGGTACCCTGCCCCACCATCTGATTGTGCTGAATGTAGTCGGGCACGATGAACCGGTCGACCGCATCGGGATCGAGCGCGTCGAGCACTTCGCGGATCATCGTACGTACGTGGTCGATGTTCGCCTGTTCCTGCGCGGTGTAGACGCGCGTCTCGGGCTCTGTCGTCTGGTTCAAGCTCTCTCTCCCTTCGCTGCATCGGGGCAGTCGTTGCGCACAACCGTAACGCTCGTTATCAATATGCGCAAGGCGGAGCGACACGCCATTTCGACGAGAGAGGACCTGCCCGATGACCCGCGAGGACTACGACCGTTACGCCGCCGCCTTCAACGCGCGCGACTACGATGCCGTCTACGACTTCTACGCACCCGGCGCGCACCTCACCTTCTTTGGTGTTGACCTCGCCACGCGCGAGGCGTTCCGTGATTTCTATGGCTTCCTGCACGACCACGTGGAGGAGACGCTGACCATCGAGCGCTTTGCCGCAAGCGACGAACTCGTCGCCCTCGAAGGGGTTATCCGCATCGAGGCGCGCAAGGACCTGACCGCAGAAGCGCTCGCCGCGCAGGGGCTCGACCAGTTCTTCCCGATCCGCAAGGGCGAGGTGCAGGAACTGCGCCAGTACATCCACTACCACGTGACGGATGGCCAGTTCACAGGTGTCAGCTGCGCCCTGATGGATTGAGCCCCGTCGATCCCGGTCGGCCTTCCATCGACCGCGCGCTTGAGCCCGGCAAGTCGCGCGCTAGCATGTCGGCCATGATCCGTGTTCCTGCTGCGGCGCTCCTCGCCGCCACCTGCCTCAGCGCGCCCCTGTCCGCCCAAGCCCACGCCGCGCAATCCCAAGCGGCGCGCCCGTGGGAGGAGGCTGGTCCTGTGCAGAGCATCGTGCGCAGCAATGGCTCCACCGATCCGGCCGTGCGCGGCATCTGGCGCTCGCGCGGCTATGGCTGGCTGCTCGAGATCGACGAGGCTGGCGTCACCCGCTATCAGGAGGGAACGACCTGCTATCGCCCGCCTTTGGCGCAAAACGCGCAAAGCGAGATGGACAGCGCGCGCTACCGCTATTTCCGCGCGCTTCCCGGCGGCCAGGCGGCAATCTTCCAGTTGCTGGAGGGGGACACCAACGTCGTCTTCGACCGCCTCCCCGCCTTGCCCCCAGCCTGCAGCGCGCCGACAGATCGCAAGCCCGGCGCCGTAGCCACGGCCTTTCTCGACCATTTCGAACGCCACTACGCCTTTTTCGATAGGCGCCCTCCCGGGTTTGCGGCGCGCCGCGCGGCGCTGCGTGCGAAGATGCATCCCGGCATGGACGAGGCCCAACTGTGGGACGCACTTGCCGCCTTCATGGAAGGGCTTTCGGACAGCCACACCAAGCTGCTGGGTGAAGTCGACGGCCAGCGCCGCCGCGTGCAGGACGGCCAGGGCGAGACTCTCCCGCGCATCCGTGCCCGCGAGGGGGGCGAGCCCGCCTGGCTCGGCGCGCTCATCGAGCAGACCACCGCAAAGCTGGGGGAGAGCGCGCGCACGGCCGGAGGCGGGCGCATCGTGTGGGGCGTGATCGACGGGCGCGTGGGCTATCTGCAGGTCTTCGTCATGGGCGGCTTCACCGAGCGCAACGACTTTGCGACGCCGCAGTGGGCCGAGGCGGAAATGGCCGCGTTCAACGATGCGCTCGACCAAGCCTTGGCCGACTTTGCCAGGCTCGACGGGGTGATCGTCGATCTTTCCAACAACCGGGGCGGATGGGACCAGATCGCCAAGGCCCTGCCCGCCCGCTTCCTCGACAGCGCGCAGACAGGCTTCACGACCCGCGCCCGCGGATCAGGCCTTGCCCCGTTCCCCCACACCATCACCCCCGCCACCGGTGCGCGTTTCGCAGGGCCGGTCTACGTGATGACGAGCGATGTCACGGTCAGCGGCGGCGAACTCGCCACGCTCGCCTTTCGCCAGAACCCGCGCGTCACGCAGGTCGGTACGCGCACGCGCGGCGCCTTCTCAACCCCTCTCGCCAAGCCGCTTCCCAACGGCTGGCTCCTCGAACTCGCGAACGAGACTTTCGCCGCGCCCGATGGCACGGTCTACGAGGAGACCGGCCTTGCGCCGGAGATCGAACTGGAGATTTACCCTGAAGAGGCGCCTGTTGCCGGCCACTGGAACGCGGTCGAGGCGGTCGCCGCGATGGTGCCGCGCACCAGAGAACGCCGCGCTCAGCCCCGGTAGCGCTCGGGCCAGATCCCCTGCTTGCCCGGCGCCAGGATGCCATGGGGATCAAGCGCATCCTTGAGCACGCCGTTGAGGCGTCCCATCGCGCCCATGCCGGAGGCGTCCGCGCCGTAGTTCTGGGTTGCCGCCACCGTATCCATGGCATCGATATGGGTGCGGTACTCGCCATACCCATCTTTCGCCGCGTCCGCGATCAGCGTGTCCATTAGCTGGGGCACCGCGCGCGCCATCTGAGGATTGTCGCGGTCGTAGAGGATCTCATTGATGTTGATAATCGCCCGCGCGCCTACCGAGAAGGCCCCGTAATAGTCGATCCCCGCCGCCTCGAAGCGGGCTCGCGTGCTTTCGAACTGGGCCTGCGCGCGCGTGCCGTCGGCGGGGAGGATCGGCGAGAATCCCAGGTGTCCCCCGCGCCCGCCGTACCAGTCGATCATGGCCATGTCGCGGGTGGAGGGAATGCCCGCGTGGCTCGCGCCAAAGTCGTCGCCCTGGCGCCACAGCCGAGGCTCGGGCCGCTGGCCCAACTGCGCCGCAAGCGCATCGGCCACGACCTCGAACTTGGCCCGGATCACCTTTTCAGGCCCATAGAAATTGAGCTGCGAATTCCACCAGCCGATGCCCAGCTGGCTGCGAATGCCTGCGCCCACATCCTCGGGCAAAAGACCCTCGCCCTCGTACCACTGCGCGCGAGGCCCCACGAATGAGGCAATGCCGACATAACTGACCCAGGCCGGGTCGTGATCGATCAGCCCGCGCTGGCGCAGCGGGTAGAGCGCATCGACCCCGCGTGCGAGATCGCTGGCGTCGGGCAGCGCATAGTCCACAGACAGCGTCGCCTCGGGCGCGGGCATGAGCCACAACCCGAGCCGTGTGACGATCCCGAAGTTCGACTGGCAGAACATCTGGTCCCAGGCCGGACCGTACGTGTCGCGCGAAAGGTGCCAGGTCGCCGAGCCTTCCATGGCGCCCGTGCCCGTGCGCACCAGCGATCCGTCGGGGAGCATCACCTCCAGACCGCAGATCTGCGCGCCGTGATCGCCGTAAGGCTGCGGTCCCTTGCCGCGCTCAAGCGCATTGCCCGCAACGCTCCCCCAGGCATTGCCCGGGACGGAAAGCCACAACGGATGGCCGCGCCTGGCGAGTTCGTCGTAGAGATCGTAGAAGCCCACCCCCGGCTCGACCACGCAGACGCCGCGCTTCTCGTCGATCTCGTGAATGCGCCTGAGCCCGGAAAGGTCGACCACCACCGCGCCCGCCAGGACCGGAGCGGCCCCGCCATAGCCGAAGTTCTTGCCCCGCGAGATCGGCCAGAGCGGGACCTTGTGCGCGTTGGCGGCCAGCACCACCTCGCGCAGTTCCTCGACCGAGCGGGGCGCCACCGCGCCCGAAGGCGCATGGCGGGCAAGATCGAAGCCCATCTGATCGCTGTAGGCCTGCCGGTCGTCCTCGCCCGCATGTACGCGATCGGAACCGATAGCCTGCGCAACCGTTTTCAGGAACGCGGCGACGTCGTCCCTATTTACATTCACTCGGCTGTGCTCCACGGAAATTTCCCTCCTCATCCCTCCGGCGATAAGTAACATTCGTGATTATCTTGACAACCAACAAAGCTCCTGCCCAAATGCCCGCCAATGGCTGACACCGATCAGGAACCTTTGGGAGATGGAGCTGATGCCCCCGCGCTGGAGGCCTTGGAGACATCGAGCCCGCACGCGGAGATCCTTCACCGCCTGCTCAAGCTGTCAAACCGGTTGATGACGCCGTTCTCGGTCAACCTGGAGCACCAGTACAAGATCAGCATCAACGAGTTCCGCATGCTCATGCTGATCGGGCGTTATCCGCATTCGGCCAGCCACGAACTCGCCGAACGTACCGGCGTCAACGCGATGAGCGTCTCGCGCGCGGTTTCTGCTCTGGAGAAGCATGGTCGTGTCAAGGTTGAGCGGGACGAGACGAATCGCCGCCGCAAGCGGCTTACACTGACCGAGGAAGGCCATCGTCTCTATACGATCATGCGCCCGCAGACCGAGCGCGTGGCCGACTATCTTCTCTCCGATCTCAAGCCCCACGAAGTGGCGATGTTTGACCACATCCTGAGCACGCTGATCACGACCCTGGAAGCCACCGACGCGCAAGGGCAATCGCTCTTCCTCGAGCGCACCCGCCCCGCCGACGAGGCCTGATCGCCGGGCCGCGCAAGGCCCTGCCAGGCTGGCAGCTTGCCCCCTCCCTAACGCCTCACACCATTTGCCGCCGCGCCATCGCGGCCGCGAAGCGTACACGTACGCCTTGCCTCGTTGGCACCACATACTATAACATTCGTTATTATGATGATCGACGCGCGCACGCACCGACCGGCCAGGACGATGGCCACATGACCTCCCCTACCCCCCAGAGCCCAGCCGCCCCGGCGAGCGGCAAACCCACGCTCGGCTTCGGCATCGCGCTGGGCTTCCTGTCCGCCCTCGGCCCCTTTGCCATCGACCTCTATCTGCCGGCGATGCCGGAGATGGCGGGCGCGCTACAGGGCAATGAGAACGCAGTGCAGCGCACGCTCTCGGCCTTCTTCTTCGGGCTCGCCTTTGCGCAGATCCCGATCGGCGCGCTGGCGGATCGCTTCGGACGCCGCACGCCGCTGATCTTCGGCCTTGCGCTCTTCATCCTCGCCTCTTTCGCCTGCAGCCTCGCGACCAGCCTGGACCAGCTTGTGGCGCTGCGCTTCGTGCAGGGCATGGGCGCGTGTGCCGGCACCAGCAGCGCGCGCGCGATCATTCGCGACCTGCACCGCGGGCACCACGCGGCACGGCTCATGGCCTTCACCTTCCTCATCATCGGCATATCGCCGATGCTGGCGCCGCTCTTAGGGAGCGGCCTCCTCCAGTTCGTGTCCTGGCGCGGGCTCTTCGTGATCCTCTCGGGCGCTGGCCTGCTCGCGGCCATCTGCGTCGTCCTGTTCCTGCCCGAGACACTGACGCCCGAAAACCGCGCGCCCGACTGGAGCGGCCTCCCCCGTGCTTTCGCCGCGCTGCTTGGCAATGGGCGTTTCGTCGGCTGGGCCGTGGTCGCGGGACTTGCCACAACCGTCCCCTTCGCCTTCGTGACCGCCGCCCCCTTTGTCTATTCGGGCGTCTATGGCCTCGCTCCTGTCTGGTTCAGCGTGTTGCTCGCGGTGAACGCAGGCATGTCGATTGTCGCGACCCAGATCGCCCCGCATCTGCTCAAGCGTCTGGGCGCCAGCCGTCTGGCCCTGCGCGCCGCATTGGGAGCTCTCGCCATCACCGCCGCACTTGGACTGGCCTCGGCGCTTCTGCCCGGCAGCGTGCCGCTCGCCGGGTTCCAGGCCTACTCCGTCCTGCTCTTCATGGTCGCAGGCCTGGTCCTGACCCCTGCGGCAACGAGCGCGCTCGATTCGGTGCGCGAAGGCATTGGCGCGGCAGCCGGTCTCCTCGGCACGATCCAGCTCGCCGTCACCGCCCTCGCCAGCGCGGCGGTCACTCTCTGGCCGCCGGTATCGCTCCAGCCGCTGACGGTGGTCCTCGGCTCCGCATTCGCGCTGATGCTGGTGATCGTCCTTGCCATTTCGCGCAGCGCCGCCCCCGAGCAGGCCTGACTACAACCCCCGACACGGAAGAGGAATTCCATGTTCACCCACGTCTATTTCGGCAGCAACGACCTGGCGAAGTCCAAAGCGTTCTACGACGCGGCCCTCGGCGCACTGGGCTATGGCGCCCAGCCCTTCGGCGACATCGGCTACGTCTACCCCTCCGAGGGCGGCGCGCTCGTGATCGCCCCGCCCGCCGACGGACAGCCCGCCACCTTTGCCAATGGCCACACGCTGGGCCTGGGTGCCGCGAACTACGACGCGGTCGATGCCTTCCACGCCGCCGGGATCGCGGCCGGGGGAAGCAGCGAGGGCGCCCCCGGCTTTCGCCCCAATTCGCCGGGCAACATGTACGGCGCGTACCTGCGCGATCCGGATGGCAACAAGATCTGCGCCTACGCCCCCAACGTGGGCCCACGCGACTGACGGGACGCGTCCCACGACGCACGGTGACGGTTTCGCTTGATCGCGGCTTCCGATATTGTATCCTGAGGATACATAAAACGTCAGGCCGGGAGAGCCTGCAAGGAAAGGAAGACAAGGATGAGTGAAGAGCAAGCCGATACCGTCACCTACACGGTCGAGAACGGCGTCGCCTGGGTCTATTTCTCGCGTCCGGCCAAGCGCAACGCGATGAGCCCCAAGCTCAACCGCCGCATGATGGAAGTGCTCGACGAGCTGGAATTCCGCGACGACGTGGGCGCTCTCGTGCTCGGCGGCGAAGGCACCGCCTGGTCGGCGGGCATGGACCTCAAGGAATACTTCCGCGAGACCGAGGCCAACGGCCTTCGCGGCGTCCGCAAGTCCCAGTCGGAAAGCTACGGCTGGTTCCGCCGGTTGCGCTGGTACCAGAAGCCCACCATCGCGATGGTCAACGGCTGGTGCTTTGGCGGCGGCTTCGGTCCGCTGTTCGCCTGCGACCTCGCGATCTGTTCGGACGATGCCAAGTTCGGCTTGTCCGAGATCAACTGGGGCATCCTGCCCGGCGGCGGTGTGACCAAGGTCGTGGTCGACCTGCTGCCGATGCGCGATGCCATGTGGCTGACGCTGACCGGCGACCTCATCGACGGCAAGCAGGCCAGCGCGATGCGCCTCGTCAACGAGAGCGTACCCGCCGACCAGCTCAAGGCCCGCACCTCCGAGATCGCCAACATGATGCTGGAAAAGAACCCGGTCACGCTCAAGTTCGCCAAGGACGCCGTGCGCCGCGTGGGCCTGATGACCTACGACGAGGCCGAGGATTACCTCGTGCGCATGCAGGAAGCCTGCAACTTCCACGACAAGACCGAAGGCCGCAAGGAAGGCATCCGCCAGTTCATCGACGAGAAGAGCTACAAGCCGGGCCTGGGCGCCTACGACAAGGACCGCGCCAAGGCCGACAGCTGACGGCCTTCTGAACTAAAGGAAAAGCCGCTTTCCCAATGGGAAGGCGGCTTTTTTCGTGTGTAGGCAGGAAGAAGAGATTCAAGGGGCCATCGCCCCTTGCCCCCCAAATGGGCAACCTCACCTTTCGCAGCCACCGCAGCGCGCGCAACGTGAGGTCGACAGTTCGGGGAGCCCGAGGGCGATGGCCCTCGGAATCTACCTTCCTTACCCTGAAATCAGCGCATCGAGCGCCAGCGCGCCTTCCCCTTCAGGCAGGACCAAAACCGGGTTGAGATCGAGCTCGCCAATCTCCGGGGTGCCTCGCACCACAGCGCCCAGCGCTTCGACAGTG
>NZ_JALHAT010000015.1:0-59671 GCF_022818885.1 Novosphingobium mangrovi
GGCCCTCGGAATCTACCTTCCTTACCCTGAAATCAGCGCATCGAGCGCCAGCGCGCCTTCCCCTTCAGGCAGGACCAAAACCGGGTTGAGATCGAGCTCGCCAATCTCCGGGGTGCCTCGCACCACAGCGCCCAGCGCTTCGACAGTGGCCGCAAGGGCGTCGAGGTCGGCCATCGGCGCGCCGCGGAAGCCCTCCAGCAGCGGCGCCATGCGCAGTGTGCGGATCTTCGCCTTGATCTCCTGGCGCGTGAGATCGGGCGCGAGCAGGACCGCATCGTGCAGCAGTTCCGCCGCCACGCCGCCAAAGCCGACGAGGAGCACCGGCCCCCAGCTGGGATCGCGCTTGGCGCCGACGATCATCTCCACCCCGCGTGGCCCCATGCCTTCGACGAGCAGGCCATCGAGTTCAAGGCCGGGACGCGCAGCCGCGACATCGCCCTGCATCTTGTTCCAGGCCGCCTCCAGCGCATCGCCATCGGCGATGTTGATGATGACGCCGCCTGCATCGCTCTTGTGGCTGAGCGCCGCGGCCTGCGCCTTCAGCACGACCGGGTAGCCGATCCGCTCGGCGATGGCGCGCGCTTCGGCCGCGCCCGTCGCCAGTTCACCCGGCGAGAAGAGCACCCCGTGGGGCGCGAGAAGCGCCTTGGCGCGGTATTCCGGGATCACCTCTCCCGGCGCCGGACCGTCGATGCGGATCGGTGCGGGGGCGCTCCCGCTCCGCGCACCAGTGCGACTGTGGGCCAGCCGCGCGAGCGCCTTGAGCGCGCGTTCGGGGGTCGGAAAATAGGGCACACCGAGCTTGCGCAGCGCCGCGATGTCGTCCTCGAGGACGCCGCCGCCCTCGTCAACGCCCGCCACCACGACTGGCTTGGCCCCGCCAAGCTCGCCCACGGCCTGCGCCACGGCGGCGAACTTGATGTGGCTGGTGTGGGTATCGGTCTGGATCAGCGGCACGAGGATCGTGTCGATCCGGTCATCGCTGCCGAGCGCGGCCAGCGTACGGTTGTAGAGCGTGGAATCGACAAGCCCCTGCGCCGTGATGTCGAGCGGATTGCTGACCGGCACGAAAACGGGAAGCGCCTCGCGCAGCGCCGGACTGTCCGCGTCCGTCAGCTTGGGGAGCGGCAGCGCGAGCTTCTCCGCCCCATCGAGCATCATCGCCTTGAGCGCGCCCGATTCCGAGACCACGGCCAGGTCGGGGCCGGGAAGCGTGGGACATCGCAGCGCGATCTCGGCCACGTCGCCCAGTTCCTCCAGGCCTTCGACCATGATGACGCCCGCATGGGTAACGAGGGTCTCCATCACCGCATGGTCGCCTGCCATGGCGCCCGTGTGGGTGGCCGCACTCTCGCGCCCAGCCTCACTCGACCCCGGGTGCAGCAGGACGACGGTCTTACCTTTGGCCCGCGCACGTTCAACGGCTTCCAGGTACTCCATGGGCTTGCGGAAATGCTCGACGATCATGGCAATGACCGAGGTGTCCTCGTCGCCGGCGAGATAGTCGAGATAGTCCTCGACCCCGCTCGCGGCCTCGTTGCCGGTCGAGATATAGCAGGACAGCGGCACATCGCGCGCGATCATGGTGGTGGCCAGCACGGCGGCCATCGCGCCCGATTGCGAGACCACGCCCACCTTCTTCGCGCCCTTGGCTCGGGCGGGCGGCAATTCCACGAACGTCAGCGCGACGTTGGCGTCGAAGTTGACGAGGCCAAGACAGTTGGGCCCTTCGATGACCATTCCCGCCTCGCGCGCCACGCGGGCCAGTTCTTCCTGCCGGGCGAGCCCTTCGGCGCCATCCTCGGCAAACCCGGCCGAGAAGATCACCGCCGAGCCGCAGCCACGCTGCGCCAGCGCCTTCACCGCATCGAGCACCGCGCCCTGCGGGATCGCGAGCACGGCCGCATCAATCCCGTCGGGCAGCGCGGACACATCGGGCACGCACGGACGCCCGCCGATCTCCTCACGCTTGGGATTGACGAGGTGGATATCGCCCGGGAAGTCCGCCTCGACCAGGTTCTTGAGGACAGACGCTCCCAGCGAGCCCGGACGGTCCGAGGCTCCGACGATAGCGACGCTGCGCGGGTTGAGAAGGCGGTCGATCGCGGCTCTGGCGACACGATCCTGTACGGCGGCTTCCTGCACGGACACTTTAGCGCTCTCCCATCTGGTTCGCGCGCCGCCCCATGGGCACGGCGCAAGGCTTCCGGTCCTTTCCGGCAAGCTCCGACTTTGTATCCTAGGGATACATAGCACGCAAGCCGATTGCGCGGCGCAACCACCCTCGCGCGCGTAACGAATTATGGCTCGCGATGGTGCAGCCGCTGCAGCATTTCCAGGAGCGACTTGCGCTCGGCCGCGCTCAGCACGCCAAAGAAGCGCCGCTCATTCTCTTCCAGCGCCACATCGACATCGGCAGCGAACTGCTCTCCCTTGGCGGTCAGTTCCAGCGCATGGGCACGCGGGTCCGCACTCGGCGCGCGGCGGATCAGGCCCCGCCCCTCGAGCAGGTCGACGATCTTCATCGCGCTCGACCGGTTGACGTTGAGCGCGCCGCCGAGCGCCGACTGCGAACACCCCGGATTGGCGCGAATGAGAAGAAGCGCGGTCGCGCGCGCGGGCGTGATATCAAGGTGCTCGAGCGCCGCACGCGCGGCTTCGTGCGCCATCGGATGGACCAGTTGAACCTGATATCCCAACTGCCCGGCAAGATCGCCTCCCACCTTCATTTCCCGTTCACCCCACACCTTGCCATCTTTGTATCCCAGGCGTACATAAAGCCGCGCCCGAGAGAAAGGGACTTCGCGTCAATGCGCCTGACAGCGGGAAAGATTCCCTGTAGCATCGACGCTAAACAAGGAGAGCGATCGTGAAAACCGATTTCAAGCTGCTGATCGACGGCAAACTCGTCGACGGCGTGTCCACCTTCGACGTCGTCAACCCGGCGACCGAAGAGTCCTTCGCCCAGTGCCCGCGCGCCAGCGAAGCCATGCTCGACGAAGCCGTGGCCGCAGCGAAGGCGGCCCAGCCGGCCTGGGCCGCGCTGAGCGCCGACGAACGTCAGGCCTATCTCAACAAGCTGGCCGACGCGATGGAAGCGCGTCACGAGGAATTCGGCCGTCTCCTCACCGCCGAGCAGGGCAAACCCCTCGACCAGGCGATGTACGAGATCGGCGGCAGCATCTACACCATCCGCGCCATCGCCGGGATGCGCCTGCCCGACCAGACCATGCGCGATGAAGGTGGCAACACCATCATCGAGCACCGCACGCCGCTGGGCGTGTGTGCCGCGATCACTCCCTGGAACTTCCCGGTGATCCTGCTCGTGGGCAAGATGGCCCCCTGCCTCATCACCGGCAACACGATGGTCGCCAAGCCCGCGCCGACGACCCCGCTCACCACGCTGCTCCTGGCCGAACTCGCCGCCGACATCCTGCCTGCGGGCGTCTTCAACGTCGTGTGCGACCAGAACGAGCTTGGCCCCAAGCTCACCGGCCACCCGGACATCGCCAAGGTCTCCTTCACCGGCTCGACCGCGACCGGCAAGAAGGTCATGGCCTCGGCCGCTGAAGGCGTGAAGCGCGTGACGCTCGAACTGGGCGGTAACGACGCGGCCATCGTCCTCGATGACGTTCCCGCCAAGGTCGCCGCCGAAAAGGTCTACAACGGCGCCATGGCGAACGCGGGCCAGATCTGCGTCGCGATCAAGCGCGCCTATGTGCCCACCGCGATGTACGACGAGTTCTGCGCCGAGATCGCCAAGCTGACCAAGGCCGCCGTCGTCGACGACGGCTCCAAGCAGGGCGCGACCGTGGGCCCGGTCCAGAACAAGATGCAGTACGACAAGGTCCTCGCCATGATCGAGGACGCCAAGGCGAGCGGCACCCTCATCGCCGAGGCTGCAAAGCCCGACAAGGCGGGCTACTTCATTGCCCCTACCGTCATCGGCGGCCTTTCCGACGATGCCCCGCTGGTGGCCGAGGAACAGTTCGGCCCGGTCCTCCCCGTTCTCACCTACGACGACATCGAGGACGTCATCCAGCGCGCGAACGACAGCCCGTTTGGCCTCGGCGGTACCGTCTGGGGCATGGACCAGCTGCGCGCCATGGACGTTGCCCGCCGCATCAACTCGGGCACGGTCTGGGTGAACCAGCACCTCGCCATCGACCCGAACATTCCGTTCCGTGGCTCCAAGCAGTCGGGCCTGGGCTCCGAGCACGGCACGGCCGGCCTCATGGAATATACCCAGGCGCACATCATCAATGCGGTGAACCTCGAAGCCGAACCGGCCTGATCCACCCTTTTCACCAACATGAAGAAAGGGCCGCCCCGTCAGGAGCGGCCCTTTTTCGTTCGTATTTGCGAAGAAGGTCATTCCGAGGGCCATCGCCCTCGGGCTCCCCATAATGTCTGCCTCACCTCTCACGCGCCACGTGGGTTGAGAATGGTGAGGTTGCCGATTCCGGGCTCCAAGGGGCGATGACCCCTTGAATCGTCTCTTGCTTAGCCTTCTTCCGAAATCCGCAGCACCGGCTTGATGACCTCCCCGCTTTCGCTCGCTGCGATGGCCGCGTTGATATCCTCGAACGCGAAATGGCCGATCAGGCGGTCGAAGGGGAAACGCCCGGCGCGGTAGTGCTCCATCAGTTCGGGCAGGAAGGTCGCTATGTCGCTGTCGCCGCCCAGGATTCCCATGACGCGGCGCCCCCCGCCCATCAGCTCGGCCTCGTTGAGCGTGAGCATGTCGGCCGGGTCGGACGCGCCGACAAGGCCTAGGACACCCATGGGTGCAAGCAGGTGGAACGCCCCTTCGATCAGCGTGTTCACGCCGGTCGTATCAAACGCATAGCCCAGCCCCTGCGGGCACAGCTCGCGGATCTTCGCGGCCACGTCCTCGCGCCCGTTGATGGTGTGGGTGGCTCCCAGTTCACGAGCGATCTCGAGGCGGGAATCGTGGATATCGATGGCGATGATGGGGTTCGCGCCCGCAATCTTCGCGGCCATGATCGCGGCCATGCCGACGGTTCCGGCACCCCAGATCGCAATGGGCAGACCTTTTCGCACCTGCATCGAGCGCAGCACCGCCCCCGCGCCCGTCATCAGGCCGCAGCCGATGGGGGCGAGCACGTCGAGCGGCACCTCGTCCATCGTCTCGGGCACCTTCACCACGTTGCGTTCGTGCGCGATGGCGTGGGTGGCAAAACTGGACTGGCCAAAGAAGTTGCCGTGGAGCGGCGTGCCGTCGCGGAACAGCGTGGGGCTCCCATCAGCGCGCGCGCCCGACCAGTTGTGCGGGAAGAAGTCGTAGCAATAGGTCGGCGCGTCGACCGCGCAGCTGGGGCATTCGCCGCAGGAGTGGAAGCTCATCACCACCCGGTCTCCCGGCTTGGCGACGGTCACCCCCTCGCCCACGGCCTCGACGATGCCTGCACCCTCGTGCCCAAGCACGATGGGCAGCGGCACCGGCAACTGGCGGTCGCGCACGGCAAGATCGGTGTGGCAGATCCCGCAGGCGACGATGCGCACGCGCACTTCGTCGCTGCGCAACGCGTCCAGAGTCACTTCGGCGAATTCAAACGCCGCGCCTTCGCCCGTGCAGATCGCGGCCTTTGCCATTTCGGTCATGATTTCAATATCCTCTCGCAGTTTCCCGCCCTCACTGCCGCGGGCATAGTATATTTCATGGATGCGAAGCTATACACATTTGTGAAAAAATGGCATGACCTCACAGGACTGAGAGGAGCCAACAAGGAGAGCCCCTGATGACGATCGACACGACCCACGTCGGCAGCCTGCCGCGCGGGAGCGAACTGACGCCGCTGCTGCTCGCCCGCGACAAGGGCGAGGCCTATGACGCTGCCGAATTCGACCGCGTGGTGCAAGCCGCCGTCGACGAAGGCGTCCGCAAGCAGGTCGAATGCGGCGTCACCATCGTCAGCGACGGGGAACTCGGCAAGGTCGGCTACTCGACCTACATGATCGAACGCCTGACCGGCTTTGGCGGACACATCGACCGCAAGCCCGCCGCCGATCTCGCCGCGCACCCGGACCTTTCCAAGAAGCTGTCGGCGATGATGGGCAGCCAGGAGTTCACCCGCGCCTCATGCATCGGGCCGGTCCGCCTCAAGACGCTCGAGCCGCTGCACGAGGACATCCGCCGCTTCCGCAACGCGCTCGACAAGTACGGCAAGCCGGGCGTGCGCGGCTTTCTCAACGCCGCCTCGCCCGGGCTCGTCACCGCCTTTCAGGTCAACCGCCACTACCCCAGCCACGAGGCCTACCTCGCCGACCTCGTCGATGCGATGAAGCCCGAGTACGAGGCCATCGTCGCGGCCGGTTTCGACATCCAGCTCGATTGCCCCGACCTCGCGATGTCGCGCCACACCGGCTACCAGGACCAGGAGGAAGCCGAGTTCCTCAAGACCGCTGCGGCCAATGTCGAGGCGCTCAACGCGGCCACCGCCAACATCGCGCCCGAACGCCTGCGCATGCACGTGTGCTGGGGCAACTACGAGGGGCCGCACGACTGCGACATCGACCTTTCCAAGATCATCGACACGGTGATCGCCGCGCGTCCCGCGACGGTCCTGTTCGAGGCGGCCAACCCGCGCCACGAGCATGAGTGGAAGGTCTGGCGCGATGCCAAGCTGCCCGACTACAAGCTGCTCGCGCCCGGCCTCATCGACACCTGCTCCAACTACGTCGAGCACCCTGAGCTGATCGCCCAGCGCCTTGAGCGTTTCATCGGCATCGTGGGCGTGGACCGCGTGGTCGCCAGCACCGACTGCGGCTTCGGCACGTTCGCGGGCTATGGCAAGATCGACCCGGACGTGACCTGGAAGAAGCTGCGCGCGCTGCGTGAAGGCGCCGACATCGCCGAAGCGCGCGCCGGGGTGCCCGCATGAGCGCCGACCTCACGCCTGAGACCGTGCGCGCGATCGAGCACGACTGCGCCAAGCTCGTCGCCCGTTACGCCAATCGCAACGATGCGGCGGACTGGGAGGCGGTGGTCGCGCTCTATGCAAAGGACGGGCGCATGGCGCGCCCCTCCGCTCCCGACGACTGGATCGAGGGGCGCGAGGCCATCCTTGCTGCCTTCACCGCGCGCGCCGCGCGCACCACGCGGCACGTATGCTCCAACGTCGAGATCACCGTCCTTGATGCCGACACCGCCATTGGCGAGAGCGCGATGCTGCTCTTCACCGGCGAGAGCGTACCCAAGGTCGGCTCGTTCGAGGACCGCTTCGTGCGCACGGCACAGGGCTGGAAGTTCGCCGAGCGCCGCGGCCTGATGACATTCTGAGATAACGCGAAGGAAAGGTAGACCCACAATGGCCACCACAGGGGGGACGGGCTCGGGCGGCGCCGTCAAGTCGGCCATGCGCACGCTCGACATCATCGAATATGTCGTGGCCCATCCCACCGGCGTCGTCGCCCAGGAGATCTCGCAGGCGCTGTCGATCCCCGTCAGCAGCCTGTCCTACCTCCTGGGCACGCTCGTCGACCGCCAGTACCTGGTGCGCGCAGGGCGTCTCTACCAGCCGGGCAGCGGGCTCGACCGCCTGCGGCTTGCTCCACAAGGGCTGCCGCTTGTCGAGCGCGTGCGCCCGCTGGTGCGCACCTTGCGCATGCGCCTCGACGAAACCTCCTCGTTCTTCGTGCGGCGCGACTGGCAGATCGAGGCGATCATCACCGAGACCGCCGAACACACCCTGCGCTATTCGATCGCGGTGGGCGCGCTGACCCCGATGCACTGTCTGGCTGCGGGCAAGGCGATCCTCGCCACGCTTTCCGAGGACGAGCTTGCCGCCTATTTCGCCGGAACCCTGCGCGCGCAGTTCTCGGCCAACACGATCATCGACGAAAGCCAATTGCGCGAGGAACTGGCGCGCACCCGCGAACAGGGCTTTGCCGTCACCCGCAACGAGTATACGCCGGGCATCTGCGGTATCGGACGAGTGCTGCGAGACGCAGGCCAGGTCGTCGGCTCGCTCGCCGTCGCCATCCCCGTGGTGCGCTGCGACGCCAATGTCGAAGCGAGCGCGGGCGAAACGCTCAAGACCATCGCGGAGAGTTTTTCGGCGTGAAGTAGGCAGAAGAGAGATTCCGAGGGCCATCGCTCTCGAACTCCCCGAACTGCCTGGCTCGGCTTTCGCATGAGATCTCAGGTGCGGAGCGTGAGGTCGCTTGACTTGGAGGCAAGGGATATTGCTCCCTCGAACAGTTACCTTCATCCTCCCCAAGCGAGTTGCGCAACGCTCCCCTCTGTCTCTCTGAGCAGCATAACCAAATACGCGCGTCCGTTTCCGCCCCTTCCTTGCCGCTGAAGCGCATAATTGAGTCGGCACGCCATCCTCAAGCCTTACGTAGTTGGGCAAGATACCTTTTCAATACCGGAAATAATGCCACGCTTTGCCGGATCAATAGCTTGCTCCATGATCCGTCAGAAGGAGTGTATGATGGGTATGAATGGATGGGGGGTGGTCCAACAATATATGGACGCACTGCGGCAGCATGGTCGAAATGGATCGCTTTATAGGGGGCAACCCAACAAAAATTGGAAAATTGTGCCTTCGGTTTTTCGCGATGGGCAGCGAGGGATACGCGATCTAGACGGCCTTAGCCTTTGGAAGCGCGAAGCTGCTCGATTCGCCTCACCACTTCCGCAAGACGATGTTGGCTGGCTTATTCTAGCCCAGCATTATGGCATACCGACGCCACTTTTAGATTGGTCGACAAGCCCTCTAGTCGGCCTATTCTTCGCGTGTGACGGCCCAGAGCATCGGAATGAGGACGGGTGTGTTTATAGATCACGCATCAATAATTTCAAAATTATTGATTATCCGCGAACCATATCACTTTTCAAAACTCCAGATAATGAGGGGTTTTTATACACTGAAAAGCCATTGCTAATTAATGCAGTGGGGCATAACGCTCGATCCACCGCGCAGGATAGCTTTTTATCGCTCCATTACGACGCGGACACTTCTAAAACTGAGCCGATTGTTATCTTCGAAGTCCAGGCCAGTTTAAAGCGCGACACCCTTCTGACTTTAGAGAAGCTTGGCCATACGGCGGAACGTCTCTATTCGGACATCACGAGATTTGCGGACAGCTTCAAAGGACGTCTGTGTGGTGGGGTTCTACCAGGCTGGGACTAACGACGTGTGAAAAGAATCTGGACGTTCCGCTTCCCACCCAAAAAAGCTAGCTCCCTCAGCATCGTCTTTGGCGCGCCACCTCACCGCAGCACCATGAAAAAGGGGCCACCGGTGTCCCGGCAGCCCCTCCTCTCTCACACTCGCCAGAGTGTTCGGGTGTGCGTTCAGGCCTTGGCCTTGGTGCGCCAGCCGTCGGCGTAGTTGTCGCGGGCGACTTCCGAATAGGGAACCGAGGCGACGACCGCCTTGATCTGGGTCTGCTCGTGCGGCTCGACGGTGGGCTTGCGGGTGCCGCCATCGGGCTCGCCCCAGACCAGCGTCACTTCGGTGCCCGGTTCGGCGATGCTTTCATCGACCATGGCGAGCGAGAGGAAGCGGCCCTCGTTCTGGGTGTAACCGATCCAGGTCGAGATACCGGCCATCTTGCCGTCGGCATCGAGCACCATGTCGTAGGGGTGCATCGCGTAGACCGCGCTCGGGTAGTCCATGTACTTGGCGCGCGGCGCGCCCTTGGTCAGCATCGAGGACTGGACGCGCATCACGTCTTCGTTGTCGAGCGCGAGCGTGACCTTCTTGCGCTTGGGCTGGTCGACCATCTTTTCGAGCGCTTCGCGGCCAATGAAGTCATGGTCGAACTTGACCATGATGCCGTAGCCCAGTTCCCAGGGGTTGAGGTAGTAGTCCTCGATGTTGTCCGAGACGAACGAGCCGCCCAGCGAGGTCATGCCCTCATAGCACTTGGCGCCGGCCCATTCGCGGAAGCCCTTGGAGCCTTCGCCGGTGTAGAGGGCGGGCAGCGGCGAGGGAATCCAGCCCGATTCCAGGGTGTTCGAGCTGTAGGTACGGCCGCCCGAGGGACGAATGCCGAATTCCTCGCCCGCCGCCAGGAGCGCCGTGCGGACCTTGTCGTAGTCCTTCCAGGGGCCGAACAGTTCGTAGCCCGGCTGGCCGGCCATGCCGTGGCGCAGCGCGCGCACTTCGACACCGTCGATCATGACCGGCGCCATGTGGAAGAACTTGAGGTCGGGCGGGGTCTGGCCCATCGCCTTTTCCAGCGTCTTCATGGCGTTGGGACCCTGGAGCTGGAAGCGGTAGTTGCGACGGTAGCCCTGCTGGTCGGCCGGACGCGCGGCAGTGCGCTCGTCACGCTCGACCTTGACGTTCCACTTGCCGGTCTGGGCCCAGTACTCGACCCATTCGATGGTCGGCGCGCGGCCGACGAGCTCGAAGGTCTCTTCCTCGAGGTAGAACAGGATGACGTCGCCGATGACGTAGCCTTCCGGGGTAACCGGCGCGAACTGCTTGGCGCGGTTCGGCTTGAAGCCCTTGAAGCTGTTGGGCGCGAGGTACGAGAGCATCTCGAAGGCGTCGGGGCCGGTGACCAGGAGGTCGACCATGTGGAAGCTCTGGTTGAAGAGCACCGCGGTCTCGGCCCAGGCGCGCTGTTCGTCGCGCCAGTTCGAGTATTCGCCCGGAACGCCCGGATAGACGTTGGGACCAGTCTGCTGGTTACGCAGGAACTCGACGATATCTCCCTTTTCGTCGAGCAGCTGCTGAAGGGTTTGTCCGGTCATGTCAGCTATGCCTTTCAGGTTGGTTGGTTGTTGTTTGGGTTCGTGTGGGAACTTCAGGCGGCGGACGGCGCATCGACGCTGGCCTTGAGCCAGCGGCGAAGCGCCGCGTTGAAAGCCTCAGGTGCCTCGGCCGGGGCCATGTGGCCGGCCTTGGGGATCACCGTCAGCGGACAGGGATCGGCCCAGTGGGGCGCGATGGTATCGGCAATGTCCTGGTGCTGGGCGGGCGGGGCCCAGGCGTCGTCCTCGCCCACCATCAGCGCGACAGGGCAGGTCAGCGAAGTCAGCACGTCTTCGACATCGGGACGGTGGAGGAGCGCCTCGATCTGCGCTTCGAAGACCTCCTGCCCGGCGCGCAGGCACATCGTGCGCAGCGCCTGATAGAGATCGGCATCCTCGCGGCGCTCAGGCCCGATCATCGGCGGAAGCCAGGTGTCGACGAGCGCGCCGAAGCCTTGCGTGCGACCGATATCGCGCAGCGCGTGCCGCTTGGCGGGCTCACCCTCGCGCACGGGATGGATGCCCGTGTCGGCCAGCGCCAGACGCACGACGCGCGTGGGCGCCATGCGGCAGACCTCGAGCGCAACGCGCGCGCCCATGGAATGGCCAAACAGCGATACGCGCGGAGGAATACGGTCGAGCACGTAATCGGCCATGGCTTCCAGGCTGCTCGCGCCGCCATAAAAGCCATCGATTACCATTGCTTCGGGAAACGCGTCGAGCTGCGCGCCGAACATCCCCGAGTCGCACAACAGACCCGGCACAATCACGAGCGCTTCGGCGCCCTCCTCATCCCGTTTTTTCGTATCCATGAATTTTCATCTATACGAAGCGAGCGCTCTACGCTAGAGGGTAATGCAACAAGACTGAGAAGGGAGAGAGAATCGGTGAGCACTCCGATCATCCATCCGAACTGGGCGCGTCCGGCCATCAACATGGTGGAAGGCTACTCGCTTGAAATGACCGCCAAGGACATCGAGTCGCTGCGCGAGGCCGCCCCCGGCATTGCGCCCGACACCCCGATTGCCGTGACCTTCCTGCCCGGGGAAGCCTTCGAGGCCCGCATTGCGGCGGCCCGTCTCGTACGCGAGCTCGGCTTCGAGCCAATGCCCCACTTCTCGGCGCGCCGGATCGTCTCCGAAGACGAATTCCGCGAGTACCTGAAGGCGGTGACCAAGGAAGCGGGCGTGAAGCGCTGCTTCGTCATCGCGGGCGACCCGTCCGAGCCCGAAGGGCCCTTCGCGGACAGCTCCGCCCTGATCGCGACCGGCGCCTTCGAGGACGCCGGGATCACCGCGATCGGCATTGGCGGCCACCCCGAAGGCCACCCCAACATGTCGGACGAGGAATGCTGGAGCGTGCTCCAGACCAAGTGCGACGAGATCGAGAAGCGCGGCATGGCTCCGCTGATCGTCACCCAGTTCGCCTTCGACGCCGGTGCCGTTCTGTCCTGGCTGGCCGAACTGCGCAAGCGCGGCCTCACCGCGCCTGTGCGTCTGGGCATTCCGGGACCTGCAGGCATCAAGACCCTGATGCGCTTTGCCGCGCGCTGCGGCGTGGGGGCTTCGGCCTCGGTGCTGACCAAGTACGGCATCTCGATCACCAAGCTGATCGGCACCGCGGGCCCGGACAAGCTGGTCGACCAGATCGAGAAGGGCCTCACCGAAGAGCACGGCGCGGTGCGCCTGCACTTCTACCCCTTCGGCGGCCTCACCAAGACGGTGGCCTGGATCAACGACTACGCCAAGTCCCACTGATCTTCCGCCCGTCCCCCGCAGCGCGCGGGGACCGGCATCCGCGTGCCGTCCTACCAGCGCTGGCGCGCCAAACAGAACAACAATATCTCTAGAGAGGAGTCCCACCCCGTGAGCACGACCTATTCGTTGCGCCTGCAGTGCCAGGACAAGGCCGGCATCGTGGCCGCCGTTTCGGTGTTTCTGGCCGAACGCGGCGGCAATATCGTCGACGCGCAGCAGTTCCATGACCAGCTTTCGGGCCGGTTCTTCATGCGCATCGAGTTCATTCCCGGCGAAGACCAGACCGTCGAGGGCCTGACCAAGGGCTTCGCCGAGAGCGTTGCGACCGACGACATGGAGTGGGGCCTTCGCGACAACGCGGTGCCCAAGAAGGTGCTGCTCATGGTCTCCAAGTGGGACCACTGCCTGGGGGACCTTCTCTACCGCAACCGCATCGGCGAACTGGGCATGGAAGTGGTCGGCATTGTCTCCAACCACCCCAAGGAAGTGCTCCACACCTCGCTGATGAACGGCCTGCCCTACCATCACCTGCCGATCACCAAGGACACCAAGCCCCAGCAGGAAGCGCAGATCAAGCAGGTCGTGAACGAGACCGGCGCCGAACTGATCGTGCTCGCGCGCTACATGCAGATCCTCTCGGACGATCTTGCCGCGTTCCTTTCGGGCCGCTGCATCAACATCCACCACTCGTTCCTGCCCGGCTTCAAGGGCGCCAAGCCCTACCACCAGGCCTTCGACCGGGGCGTCAAGATGATCGGCGCGACCGCGCACTACGTCACCGCCGACCTCGACGAAGGCCCGATCATTCACCAGGACGTGGAGCGCGTGACCCACGCCGACATGCCCGAGGAACTGGTCCGCAAGGGCCGCGACATCGAGCGCCGCGTGCTGGCCGAAGCCGTGCGCCTGCATCTGGATGACCGCGTGTTCATGAACGGGGCCCGCACCGTCGTCTTCAAGGACTGACCCAGATGGCGGACCGTATCGACGGCAAGGCCATGGCCCGGGCCATGCTCGCCGAGACCACGGCCGCCGTGGCCGACCTCGAGGCGCGGGGGATCTCCCCCGCCCTCGCCGTCGTCCTCGTCGGCGCGGACCCGGCCAGCGAAGTCTATGTCGGGCGCAAGGTGCGCGAGTGCGAGAAGGCGGGCATCCGCTCGATCGAGCACCGCCTTGCCGCCGACACCGAAGAGGACGCGCTGATCGCGCTCATCGACGAGATGAACGCGGACGGTGCCATCCACGGCATCCTCATCCAGCTGCCGCTGCCTGCCCACATCAACGCCAGCCGGGTCCTCGACCGGATCACGCCGGGCAAGGACGTCGACGGCTTCCACCCGGTCAACGTCGGGCGCCTATCGACCGGCACGGGCGGCCTTGTCCCCTGCACGCCGCTGGGCATCATGAAGCTGCTCGACTCGGTGATCGAGGACTACCGCGGCCTTGATGCCGTGGTGATCGGCAAGTCGAACATCGTGGGCAAGCCCGTGGCAATGCTCCTTCTCGAACGCGAGGCGACGGTCACGGTCACCCACATCGAGACCAAGGGCCTGCCCGACATCGCCCGCAAGGCCGACATCATCGTTGCCGCCGCAGGTGCCCCGCACCTGGTCCGCGGCTACTGGGTCAAGGAAGGCGCCGTCGTCATCGACGTGGGCATCACCCGCGTCACCGACCACGACGGCCACACGAAGATCGTGGGCGACTGCGCCACGCATGAGCTCGAGCACGCCCGCGCGGTCACCCCCGTGCCCGGAGGCGTGGGCCCCATGACCATCGCCTGCCTCCTTGCCAACACGGTGAGCGCAGCGCGCGCCACTCTCGAAAGCGAACCGGCATGAACCAGATTGCACCCCAAGGCTTTACCGGCGTCACCACCCACGCACTCACCACCGTGCGGGTGCGCGACCTCGAACTTCTGGCCGATATCGGCATCAACCCCGACGAGGTGGGCCGGCGCCAGCCGCTCGTTCTCACCGTCGAGCTGGAGCTGACCGGCACCGGCATCACCGCGATCGACGAGACCGTCGACTACCGCCGCGTGGTGGCCGCGGCCGAAGCGCTCGCGCTCGTCCACATCCCGCTGATCGAGACCTTCGGCCAGCGCCTTGCCGAGGAGTGCCTCGGCTGGCCCTGCGTCCAGCAGGCACGCGTCAGCATCGACAAGCCCTTTGCCCTCACCCGCGGCATGGCGGGCGTCGAGGTCATCATGACAAGACCGGTCCGCTTCCCCGGGCCCAATGGAGAGGAGACCCGCCCATGACCCGCGTCACCGACGTCGCGTCCTACCTGGCCGAATTCGACGACATTCCCGGCACCCGCGTGTTCATCGCGAAGCGCGCGCGCGCCGGATACCACCTCAACCAGTTCGCGATGAGCCTGATGAAGCCGGAGAACCGCGAACGCTTCAAGGCCGACGAGCGCGCCTATCTGGATGAGTGGCCGATGAGCGAGGAGCAGAAGGAAGCCCTGCTCGCGCGCGACTACAACCGCCTGCTCGACCTTGGCGGCAACGTCTACTTCCTCGCCAAGGTCTTCTCGACCGACGGCCTCTCCTTCGTCCAGGCGGTCTCCACCATGACCGGCATGAGCGTCGAGGAGTACCAGGCGATGATGGTCGGCGGCGGCCGCTCGCCCGAAGGCGCGCGCTCGATCAAAGACAAGACCTGAATTTCAAAGGAGAGATCCCGATGGCCCGCATCACCGCCGGAATCGGCTGCAGCCACGTCCCCGTCCTGGGCTTTGCCCATGACCACAAGAAGACCCAGGAACCGATCTTCAAGCCCGCCTTCGACGGGTTCGACTGGACCCGCAAGTGGATGAAGGAAGAGGCCAAGCCCGACGTCGTCATCCTCGTCTACAACGACCACGCCAGCTTCTTCGACATGAAGATCATCCCGACTTTCGCTATCGGGTGCGGCGAGCGTTTCGGGATCTGCGACGAAGGCTTCGGCCCCCGTCCGGTGCCCGATGTCGAAGGCAGCCCAGACCTGGCCTGGCACATCGCCCAGAGCCTGATCCTCGATGAATTCGACATGACCATCGTCAACGAGATGGACGTCGACCATGGCCTGACCGTCCCCCTCACCATGATGTACGGCGATGTGCCGGAATGGCCGGTGAAGGTGATCCCGCTCGCGGTCAACGTCGTCACCTATCCGCCGCCGTCGGGCAACCGCTGCTGGGCGCTGGGCGAGGCCATCGCGCGCGCCGTTGCCAGCTTCCCCGAAGACCTCAACGTCCAGGTCTGGGGCACGGGCGGCATGAGCCACCAGCTGCAGGGTCCGCGCGCGGGCCTCATCAACGCGGAGTGGGACAACCGTTTCCTCGACAAGCTCACCGGCGACACCGACGAGCTGCGCATGATCGAGCATGTCGAGTACCTGCGCGAAACCGGCTCGGAAGGCATCGAGATGGTCATGTGGCTGATCATGCGCGGCGCCCTCGGCAAGGCGACCAAGGCGCTGCACCGCCACTACCACGTGCCGGTTTCCAACACCGCACTGGGGCACATCGTGCTTGAGCCCACCGACTGACGACGCCCTCTCCCGACATACGAAAAGGCCCGGTTACGCAGGTAGCGTAACCGGGCCTTTTTTCATCCCTGTAATGGGCAGCCTCCCTCGGAAGGGAGGCCGTGAGCCTCTTAGCGGCGGCTGGCGAGGCTGCGGTTGAACCACAGCGCGATCAGCGTCGCGGCCGCACCCGAGAAGAGGTAGGCGCCCGAGGCCATGAGGCCGAAGTTGGCCGAAAGCAGCAGCGCAACGAGCGGCGCGAAACCGGCACCGAAGAGCCAGGACAGGTCGCTGGTCAGCGCCGAGCCGGTGTAGCGGTATTCGGTCGGGAACTCGGAGGAGACAACGCCCGAGGACTGGCCGAAGGCGAGGCCCAAGATGATGAAGCCGATGACCATGAACAGGATCTCGCCCATCGCGCCGCCATCCAGCAGCAGCGGCGCGAAGCCCGAGAACACGGCAATGGCAACCGCGCACGAGCCGAGCAGCGTGCGGCGGCCGAACTTGTCGGCGAGGTAGCCCGAGGCGAGCACGGCGACGACGCCGAAGGCCGCGGCCATCGCTTCGATGAGGAGGAAGCTGACCGGCGTGTCCGAAGTGAACAGGAACACCCAGGACAGCGGGAAGACGGTGACCATGTGGAACAGCGCGAAGCTGGCAAGCGGGGCGAAAGCACCCAGAACGATGGTCTTGCCAGCCTTGCTCAGGGTCGAGCTGATGCTGGTGGCCTGCAGGTCGCGGGTGTCGAACAGGTGCTGGAATTCCTCCGTGACCACGATGCGCAGACGCGCAAAGAGAGCAACGACGTTGATCGCGAAGGCCACGAAGAACGGGAAGCGCCAGCCGAAGGCGAGGAAGTCCTCAGCCGGAAGCGAGGTCACCATGTAGGCGAACAGCAGGCTGGCGACCATCAGGCCGAAGGGCGCGCCAAGCTGCGGGATCATGGCGTACCAGCCACGCTTTTCCTCGGGCGCGTTGAGCGCGAGGAGCGAGGCAAGGCCGTCCCAGGTGCCGCCAAGCGCAAAGCCCTGGCCCAGGCGCAGCAGCGCCAGCGCCCAGATCGTGCTGGCACCCACGGTCTCGTAGGCAGGCAGGAACGCGATGGCCGCGGTCGATCCGCCCAGCAGGAACAGCGCGATGGTAAGCTTGGTGCCGCGGCCGTAGGCGCGGTCGATCGCCATGAAGAAGACCGAGCCGAAGGGGCGGGCGACGAAAGCCAGCGCGAAGATCGCGAAGGAGTAGATCGTGCCCGTCAGCGCATCCACGAAGGGAAAGAACAGCGAAGGGAACACGAGCACCGAGGCGATGCCGTACACGAAAAAGTCGAAGAACTCCGACGTACGGCCGATGATCACGCCGATCGCGATCTCGCCGGGCGAGGGTTCGTGGTGCCCCTTCAAGGCTGGGAGCCCCAGGGCTTCGCGGGTCGGACTAAGTGTGCTCATTGCAATACTGCGGCCTTCATCTGTCATGACTGGTTCGGCCCTGGCGGGGACCGGCAGGCACGAATCATTTTTCAGGCGCCACGCAGAGCGCCCGGATCGATACCTGTGGCCCTATCGTCATTGATACGCATCAAGTGGATTGGACAAAATGTCCTATGTTCGCTCTCGCAGCATAGTCCTAGGCGCAGCGCCATGCGCTCTCCAGAGTCCCGAACGATGCCGCGCCGTCCTGTAGCGCCGCCCCGAGCCCCAGTCACCCGCATCGCCGCCGCACTGGCGCTGACGGGTGCCCTTTCCGCCTGCAACACCGTCGTGCTCAAGCCGGCGGGTGACGTTGCGCAGCAGCAGGGGGACCTCGTCGTCATATCGACCCTCCTGATGCTGCTCATCATCGTCCCCGTCATTGCGCTGACGCTGTTCTTCGCGTTCAAGTACCGCGCGTCGAACAAGGAGGCGAACTACCAGCCCGACTGGGATCACTCGACCCAGCTCGAACTGGTCATCTGGGCCGCGCCGCTGCTCATCATCATCTGTCTGGGCGCCCTCACCTGGGTGAGCACGCACCTTCTCGATCCCTATCGCACCATCGGGCGTATCGATTCCGAAACCCCGATCAGCGCGCAGGTCGAGCCGCTCGAAGTCGACGTCGTCGCGCTCGACTGGAAGTGGCTGTTCATCTACCCCGAGCAGGGCGTGGCGACGGTCAACGAACTGGTCGTTCCCACCAACCGCCCGCTGCACTTCCGCATTACCGCCTCGAGCGTGATGAACTCGTTCTACGTGCCCGCGATGGCTGGCCAGATCTATGCCATGCCCGGCATGGAGACCCGCCTCAACGCGGTCATGAACCGCACCGGTGACGATTTCGTCGGCTTCTCCGCCAACTACTCGGGCGCGGGCTTCTCCGGCATGCGCTTCCCCGTCCGTTCGGTCGACGATGCTGGCTTTGCCAGCTGGGTTGCCGACGTGAAGGACGGCGGCGAGAAGGCGGCTGGCACGCTGGATGCGCCCAAGTACCTCGACCTCGAAAAGCCCAGCGAGAACGTTCCTGCGATGCACTTCGCGAACGTCGACGCCAAGCTTTACGGCCGCATCGTCGACATGTGCGTCGAGCCCGGCAAGATGTGCATGAGCGAGATGATGGCCATCGACGCGCGTGGTGGCCTCGGCAAGGCCGGCATCCACAACGTCGAGATGCTGACCTACGACAAGCACGGCCGCGAGGCCGCTCTCGATGCGACCCGCAATCCCGACGCCGAGCTCACCCGCGAGCTGGCTTGGGTCCGTGCCCTGTGCGAGCAGGAAGCCGGTGCCGTCATCGACAACACCGTCGAGGCGCCCGAGGACAAGAACTCGCTGACCGGGTTCGGCCTCTCGGCGCCGCAGTCGCTCTCGCTGGCTGGCCAGAACGACCCCCAGAGCACGCTGGCTCGCCCCTCCAAGACTTCCCGGAACTAAGACCATGGCAATCGAAGCCGTAGATCATTCGCACTGGAGCCCGCTATTGGGCCGCCTGTGGTGGGACGCGATCCCACCCGACCCGATCGTGTGGGCCACCTTCGCGGGCGTGATGCTGGGCGGTATCGCCCTCGTCGCCGCCCTCACCTACTTCAAGGTCTGGGGCTATCTCTGGAAGGAGTGGTTCACCAGCGTGGACCACAAGAAGATCGGCATCATGTACATGGTGCTGGGCCTTGTCATGTTCATCCGCGGCTTTGCCGACGCGATCATGATGCGCCTCCAGCAGGCGCTCGCCTTCGGGGGCAGCGAGGGCTACCTCAACGCCCACCACTTCGACCAGGTCTTCACCGCCCACGGCGTGATCATGATCTTCTTTGCGGCCATGCCGTTCGTGACCGGTTTCATGAACTACGTGGTTCCGCTTCAGATCGGCGCCCGCGACGTCAGCTTCCCGTTCCTGAACAACTTCAGCTTCTGGATGACGACTTCGGGCGCGGTGCTGATCATGGCCTCGCTGTTCATCGGTGAGTTCGGGCAGACCGGCTGGCTGGCCTATCCCCCGCTCTCGGGCATCGCCTATAGCCCCTACGTGGGTGTCGACTACTGGATCTGGTCGCTCCAGATCGCAGGTGTCGGTACGCTGCTTTCGGGCGTCAACCTGATCTGCACCATCGTCAAGATGCGCGCACCGGGCATGAACATGATGAAGATGCCGATCTTCACCTGGACCGCCCTTTGCACCAACATCCTGATCGTGGCCGCCTTCCCGGTCCTGACCGCGGTTCTGACCATGCTGTCGATGGACCGTTACCTGGGCTTCAACTTCTTCACCAACGATCTTGGCGGCAGCGCCATGATGTACGTGAACCTGATCTGGATCTGGGGTCACCCCGAGGTCTACATCCTGATCCTGCCGATCTTCGGCGTGTTCTCGGAAATCACCGCCACCTTCTGCGGCAAGCGCCTCTTCGGCTACACCTCGATGGTCTACGCCACGATGGTCATCACCATCCTGTCGTATATCGTGTGGCTGCACCACTTCTTCACGATGGGTTCGGGCGCGAGCGTCAACTCGTTCTTCGGCATCACCACCATGGTGATCTCGATCCCGACCGGTGCAAAGCTGTTCAACTGGCTCTTCACCATGTACCGCGGCCGCATCCGCTTCGAACTGCCCATGATGTGGACGGTTGCCTTCATGGTCACCTTCACCATCGGCGGCATGACCGGCGTGCTGCTCGCCGTTCCCCCGGCGGACTTCGTCCTCCACAACTCGCTGTTCCTGATCGCCCACTTCCACAACGTGATCATCGGCGGCGTCGTCTTCGGTGTCTTTGCCGGCATCAACTTCTGGTGGCCCAAGGCCTTCGGCTTCAAGCTCCATGACGGTCTCGGCAAGATCTCGTTCTGGTGCTGGGTGGTGGGCTTCTACCTTGCCTTCATGCCGCTCTACGTGCTGGGCCTCATGGGCGTTACCCGCCGCATGCGCGTCTTCGACGATCCGAGCCTGCACATCTGGTTCATCGTTGCCGCCATTGGCGCCGCGGTGATCGCAGCGGGCATCGGCGCCTTCGTCCTCCAGGTCGCCTTCTCGATCTGGAAGCGCAAGGAACTGGCCTGCGACGGCGACCCCTGGGGCGGCCGTACGCTGGAATGGTCGACCACCTCGCCCCCGCCGCACTACAACTTCGCGTTCACCCCGGTCGTCCACGACATCGACGCCTGGGAAGACATGAAGCGCTGCGATGTGGCCGCGCCCAAGTCGGGCTTCCTGGACATCCACATGCCCAAGAACACCGGCACCGGCATCATCCTGGGCGGGATCGCCACGGTCTTCGGTTTTGCCATGATCTGGCAGATCTGGTGGCTCGCCGCGATCACCTTCGTGGGCATGGTCGGCTACTCGATCGCCCATACCTTCAACTACAACCGCGACTATTACATCCCTGCCGATGAAGTCGCGGAAACCGAAGCGGCGGCCCATGGCCAGCCCCTGCCCGCAGGAGCCTGAACCATGACCGCCACGACACGGGACACCATGACCAACTCGACCGCGACCGCGGCCAGCCCCGAAGCGCGCACCGCCGCCTTCTACGAGCTGGAGCCGCACCACCATCCCGAAGGCGCCAGCACCATGCTGGGCTTCTGGATCTACCTGATGAGCGACTGCCTCATCTTCGCGATGCTCTTCGCGGCCTACGGCGTTCTCGGCGGCAACTTTGCCGCCGGGCCCGGCCCCAAGGACCTGTTCGAGCTGCCGCTCATCGCGGTGAACACCGCAATGCTGCTGTTCTCCTCGATCACCTATGGCTTTGCGATGCTGGTGATGGAAAAGGGCAAGGTCCGCGCGACGCAGGGGTGGCTGCTGGTCACCGCCGTCTTCGGCGCCTCGTTCCTCGCCATCGAGCTCTACGAGTTCTCGCACCTGATCCATGAGGGCGCCGGCCCCTGGCGTTCGGGCTTCCTCACCGCGTTCTTCTCGCTGGTGGGCACCCACGGCCTGCACGTCACCTTCGGCCTGATCTGGCTGTTCACCCTCGTCGTGCAGCTTTCGAAGAAGGGTCTGACCCCGGCCAACCAGCGCCGTCTGCAGTGCCTCTCGCTGTTCTGGCACTTCCTCGACGTCATCTGGATCGGCGTCTTCACCTTCGTCTACCTGATGGGAATGCTGTGATGAGCGACCACTCCAACCCCCACGCGGAAGATCACCACGACGACCACGGCGCCGGCCACGGCACCATGCGCGACTACGTGATCGGCTTCCTGCTCTCGGTCATCCTCACCGCCATTCCCTTCTGGCTGGTGATGACCGACGCGATTGCCGACAAGGCGACCACCGCCATCGTCATCATGGCCTTCGCGATCGTGCAGATCGTCGTTCACATGATCTACTTCCTGCACATGAACACCAAGTCCAACAACGGCTGGACGGTCATGGCCCTGATCTTCACGATCATCATCGTGGTCATTGCCCTCTCCGGCTCGCTGTGGGTCATGCATCACCTGAACACCAACATGATGCCGATGCCCCACGACATGGGACAGCTGCCCTGACCCGGCCTGTGGCCGACATGGACACGCAGAAAGAAGCGCGGCGGCCCTGGGGGCTCGCCGCGTTTCTCCTTCTGGCCGCTGTCCTCTTCCTTGCGCTGGGCATCTGGCAGGTCCAGCGCATGCACTGGAAGCATGACCTGATCGCCCGCGTGAACGCACGTGTCACCGCCGCGCCCGTCACACTCCCCACGCCCGATGCGCTCGCCAAGATGCACAAGGATTCCTACGAATACCTGCGCGTCGAGATCGCCGGGCAGTACCGCCCCGCCGCCACCGCCCTCGTGCGCGCGGCCACGGCCCTTGGCACCGGTTACTGGACGATGACCCTCCTCGAGACCGGGGAGGGGCGCAAGGTCTGGGTCAACCGGGGCTATCTGCCCTCGGGCACCGATCTTGCCACCGCCCGTGCCAGCGCGCCCGAAGGCCCCGTCCGCGTGATCGGCCTCGTACGCCTCTCCGAACCCGAAGGCAGCCTCCTGCAATCGAACCGCCCGGCTGATGAGCGCTGGTACTCGCGCGACCTCGCAGCGCTTTCGAAAGCCCGCGGGGCAGGCCGCAGCGAACCGGTCTTCATCGACGTCCAGGAAGAAAAGGCTGAGCGACCGGCCGCCGGCGAGCCCCCCGTTCCCGGGCTCACCGTCATCCACTTTCCGGACAACCATCTCGGCTACGCGCTGACCTGGTTTGCGCTTTGCGCACTCTCGCTTTTCGGAATTTTCCTTGCATGGAGGCGCACAGGCCGCTCATTGGCCTGATGCACCTCATGGCCCCGCCCCCCGCGACCCGCTCGGAAAGCTGGCGCAACGTCTACCTGCTGATGCAGCTGCGCTGGATCGCAGTGATCGGCCAGCTCGTGACGATCGTGGGGGTGGCCCAGCTATTCGCGGTGCGCCTGCCGCTCGGCCCCCTCCTGCTGGCGCCGCTGTTCCTGATCGTCCTCAACTTCACGATCGCAGGCGTCCTTGCGCGGCGCACCAGTTTCCCCCAGCCCGAGCTGTTTTCCGCACTCCTCATCGATGTGGGCGTTCTTACCTGGCAGCTCTACCATTCGGGCGGCGCGACCAACCCCTTCACCTTCCTGTTCCTGCTGCAGATCGTGATCGGCGCGGTGATCCTGGAGAAGCAGTGGAGCTGGGCCATCGCGGCCATCGCCAGCCTCGCCGTCTTTGCGCTCACCTTCGTCTACATCCCGCTCGAACTGCCCGCCGAGCATCTCGACAACCCCTTCGGCCTCTACCTCCTGGGCAGCCTGTTCTGCTTCATCCTGACTGCCGTGCTGCTCGTCGTCTTCGTGATCCGGCTCGACCGCAACCGCCGCGATAGCGCGGGCGCGCTCGCCGAGCTCCAGCAGCAAGCGGCCGAGGAAGACCACATCATCCGCATGGGCCTGCTCGCCTCGGGCGCCGCGCACGAACTGGGTACCCCCCTGTCGCTGCTCTCGGTCGTGCTCGGGGACTGGGCGCGCCTGCCCCGCATCGCCGACGATCCCGAGCTGAGCGAGGACCTCGCCGCCATGCGCACCGAGCTCGAGCGCTGCAAGACCATCGTCGGCGGGATCCTCATGTCGGCGGGCGAGATGCGCGGGGTGAACCCGGCCGTCACCACTGTACGGGCCTTCTTCGAGGACCTCCTTGCCGAATGGGATGCCCGCAGCGAGGGCGAACTGCGCTTCCTCGACGAGATCGGCGAGGACATCGTGATCGTTGCCGACCCGGGGCTTCGCCAGGTCATCGGCAATGTCATCGACAACGCCCAGGAAGTCTCGCCCCAGCTCGTCGTGCTGGCGCTCGAACGCCGCGGCGAGGACATCATCGTCACCGTGACCGACCGCGGCCCCGGCTTCACGCCGGAAATGCTGGCGCGGGTCGGCCAGCCCTATTCCTCGACCAAGGGGCGTCCGGGCGGTGGCCTTGGGCTGTTCCTTGTCGTAAACGTGGTGCGCAAGCTTGGCGGACAGGTTCAGGTCGCGAACCTGGACGCGGGCGGCGCTCGTGTACGCCTCATCCTGCCCCTCGCCGCGCTTGCCTACACCAAGGACGACACGCCATGACCACCTTGCCCGAAGACGGGCCAGCCCCCACCGAGCCCCCCGCCCCCAGCCTGCTCATCGTCGAGGACGATCCCGCCTTCTCGCGCACGCTAGCCCGCTCGTTCGAACGGCGCGGCTACCGCGTGGCCTGCGCCGCCAGCGCGCAGGAAGCCGCCGAGCTCGCCCGCGCGGACCACTTCGCCTACGCGGTCGTCGACCTGAAGCTGGGCACCGATTCCGGCCTCACCGTGGTGCAGGACCTGCACGAGCACGATCCCGACACGCACATCGTCGTCCTCACCGGCTTTGCCAGCATCGCCACCGCGGTCGAGGCGATCAAGCTTGGCGCCTCGCACTACCTCGCCAAGCCCAGCAATTCCGACGACATCGAGGCCGCCTTCGCGAGCAAGCAGGGCGACGCCAGTATCCCGGTCGAGGGCCGCAAGACCTCGATCAAGACGCTGGAATGGGAGTATATCCACCAGACTCTGGTGGAATGTGATTTCAACATCTCCGAAGCCGCCCGCCGCCTTGGCCTCCACCGCCGCACGCTCGCCCGCAAGCTTGAAAAGCGCCGGCTGTAGCGCAGGCATCAGGCAGGAGAGGGAGCCGCCAGGTCCTGCTGCGCGGATTTCCACGCAATAGAAAACCCCTGCCTTACGGCCACCTGGCACATACCGTTCCGAATACAGACCAAGGTAGAAAAATGGGGCCGAGGGCCATCGCCCTTGGGCTCCCCGAACTGTCCAGCTCACCTTTCGCACGCCACCTTGCCCGAGAACGGCGGGGACGCCCATGTGGGGAGCCAGAGGGCGATAGGCGCCTGCAAGGATCGGTGCGTCTGCAATCCAGCGTGTGATGCACCAGCACATATGAAGCCGTCAGGCTACATGCCTTGACGCATCCCGACTGCACCACCTTCGGCCGCTCCCTTCCGCACAATTGCGGATAGGGTATCTCGCGAGCCCCGCCCTAACGCCGCAGCAGCCCGTTTCATGACAAGACGAGGTCCATGCGCGAAACCGATCCTTCCGATTGCCACGTACGCCGCCGGACCATCAGCCGGGCCGCGCTCGAGAACCGTCCCGTAGTCCCCTCCGGACGGCGCAGCCAGAGCCGCCTGCGCGTGCGGCTACCGGCACGGATCGAGACCCTGGCCGAGGATTTTCAGGTCATTCTGGCCGATCTTTCCGGCAACGGCGCGCGCTTCCTGACCGACGCCCGGCTCACCCGGGGCAGCGAGGTCGTACTGGCCTGGGGCCGCCACGAAGCCTTCGGCGAGGTCGTCTGGTGCGCCCACAACCAGTGCGGCCTTGCCTTTGTCGAACCGCTTGATCGGCGCGTCCTTCTCGACACCCGCGCCCTCAACGATGCAGCCCAGCTGCCCGACGATCGGGCCATGCTCAAGCAGATCGCCTCCCAATGGGTGCGCGGTGTACGGCGCCTCTAGTTCGGATTTCTCACCGGAGCGCCATGGCTCTGAACGGCAGCCTGAATTGGCTCCCTCGCCTCCCGCCCACCACCTTGGTCGAGACCGCTGAGGTCGCCAGTTCCGGGGTCAAGGGGCGATGGCCCCCTGAAAGAATACTTCTGTCTTCTTCAGCTTCGAACTTTTTGACCTTTGAGAGTGTTTTCCCCCACGCTCAAAGCGGCATCGCCCCAGACGGTTCGAGCTGCGCGAAATAGCGTGCCATGGCGTCCTGCGTGGATTGGGACAGCGCGATGAAGGCCCGTCGTCGGTCGCTGTCATCGCACACGCGCACGAACAGCCCGGCCTCCACCATCTGGCCGATCCAGCGCAGCGCCGTTGTCGGGGGCACGCCCGAGGCGATGCACAGCGACGTCACCGAAACACGCTTCCCTTCTCCTTGCGAGGCGGTGAGATCGAGCAGCATGTCCCAGGCCGGATCGGCAAAGAGATCGCCTTCGAAGAAGCGCCCGCGCTGCTGGCGCTGGCGCAGGATTCGCCGCACGAGCGCGGGCGGGGGCATTTCGGGCGGCGTATCCGCCTTGGCAGTCGTTCCAGGCTTCGTCTCGACCCGTTGGCCGAAGTCGAAAACAGGACCACTGCCAGCTGCCCCTGCCCCCGACCCGGGGCCCAGCCGCTGGATCTGCCCGGCGATCTGGCCGACCTGTTCGGTCAGCCGCAGCAGCATCAGGCGGTCATCCTCGGACAGTTCGCGCAGGCGCGTCTGGCCGAAGGTTGCCATGACCCGGCCCAGCGCAAGCACGCGTTCCGCCCGGTCCGGATCGACCAGCAGGATCGGATCGGACTGGTCCATGCACGAAAAGACGCAGTCGAGCGCCTCCACCGATGTCGATACGATGAGCCGGGTGCCCGAGCGCCGAGCCGTCTGATCGAGGCGCGCCAGCACGGCGGTGCCGCGCGCATCCACCTGCGGGCAATCGACAAGAACGATGTCCCCCAGCGGGCGGACATCCTCGAACGCGAGGTCCTCCAGGCTGCCCGTCGCGGTGACCTCCAGCCCGGCGGCGACCGCGTCTTCGCGAACGCCCGCGCGCAGATTGGGCCTGTCCGCGTAGATCGAGAGCCGGGTACGCGCCTGGCCTGCCTCCCCGTAGGCGAAATCCCCGTACGAAACGTCCGTCCCTCGCATCTGCCCGACTCCGTAAAGTTCCGATGGAACAGGAGTAGAACAAAGAAGAGCCACGTCAATCGAACGGCGCGGTTAAATTCCTGTCACCAGCCTCCAAGTTCCTGACGGACAATAACTTCCAACATCTCGATGCCGATGGGCTTGGCGTTGAGACAGGTCAGTGTTGCAAAGTCCTGGCCGCCTGCCTCCTCGAACTGTTCGCGTCCGCGCAGGGCCAGTTCTTCGAGTGTCTCCACGCAATCGGCCGAAAAGCCCGGAGCCGCCACCGCGATCCGCTTCGTGCCCGCAGAGGCTTCCTGCGCCAGGACCACGTCGGTCGCCGGCTCCAGCCACTTGGCGCGCCCGAAGCGCGACTGGAAGCTGGTTTCGACCCGCAGATCGGGCAGCCGCCGGGCGAGGCGTTCGGAGAGAAGCCGCGCGGTCTTGCGGCATTGGCAGTGGTAGGGATCGCCCAGATGCAGCGTGCGTTCGGGCATCCCGTGGAAGGAAAGCAGCAGCACCTCGGGCACGAACGCCAGCGCCTCAATCTGCACGGCCAGGTCCTCTTCCAGCGCCGCGATATGGGCAGAATGGTCGTAGTAGGGGGGCAGCGTGCGGATCGCCGGTTGCCAACGCATACCCTTCAGCGCCTCGCCCAGCTTGTCCATCACCGAGGCCGTCGTTGCGCCCGAATACTGCGGGTAGAGCGGCGCGATCAGGATGCGGTCACAACCCTCGTCCTTCAGGGCCTGGAGCCGGTCGGGGATCGAGGGATTGCCGTAGCGCATGGCCCAGTCGACCCGGACATCCTCGCCCAGGCGCTCCTGCAGCGCCTCGGCCTGGTCGCTGGTGATGGCGGCCAAGGGCGAGCCCTTCTCGGTCCAGACCTGGCTATAGGCATGTGCGGACTTGGCCGGGCGTGTGCGCAGGATGATGCCGTGCAGGATCGGCTTCCAGGCGAGCGGCGGTATCTCGATCACGCGCGGATCGGACAGGAACTCGGCAAGATAGCGGCGTACGGCCGGCGCGGTGGGTGCCTCGGGCGTGCCCAGATTGACCAGCAAGACGCCGATACGCCCCACAGGGGCTGCCGGATGAGTGTCGGGACGCAGCATCACAGTTCCTCGGAAAAAAGCGGCAAACGCCGGAAACGAAGTCCGGTTGCAGAGAAAAGTGCATTGGCGAGTGCGGGCGCCGCGACAGCCACGCCCAGTTCGCCCGGATCGACCGGTTCGGCATCGCTGGTGACGAAGGCGACCTCGATCTCGGGGGTGTCGCGCAAGGTCGGCAGGCCCAGTTCGCCCAGCGTTTCCGTCTGCGGGCGCCCCTTCACGTAGCGTGTGCTGCAGCCCAGCGCGAGGCCGAGCCCGAACAGGAGCCCACCTTCGATCTGCTGGCGCGCGATGTCGGTGTTCACGATCCGCCCGATGTCGGCCACCGCGCTCAGCCGTTCGACCTTCACCCCGCCCTCTTCGCGCCGGACACTCGCGATGGCCGCAATGTAGCCTCCGCCCAGCGCATGGCAGGCGAGTCCCTGCCCGCTCTGGTCCGCGCCTCCGTCCCACTGCGCCAGAGAGGCAACACGCTGCAGGCATTCGGCAAGGCGCGGTGTCTGGCCGAGCAATGCCATGCGTAGCGCCAGGGGCTCGCGCTGGTGGCGGTGCGCCATCTCGTCGAAGAAACACTCGGTAAAGAAGGCGGTGTAGCCATGGGCGTTGCCGCGAAGACGCCCGGTGGGCAGCGCAATGCGCGCGGGCACATGATCGATCTCCACGTGCGGGATGGCGTAGACCGGCACCGCGCCCTCGAGGACCAGGGCATCTTCTTCGCCGTCGACCGCCGCAATGGCCTCTGCCGATGTATCGCCGTCGATCAGCCGGCGGCCGAATTCGCGCGCGCTGGCCGGAACCGCGATGCGCGCCCGCCAGGCGCCAATGCCGCCGTTGGTGTCCGGGCGCCCGGCCATGACCGCGACGGCGGGCGTGCGCGGAAAACCGGCGCGATGCTCCTCGGCGCGCGACCAGACGAGCTGGACGGGCCGTCCCGCCTCGCGCGCAAGGCGCGCCACCTGGCCTGCAAGAGCGACTTCCAGGCGCCGGTCGAAACTGCCGCCCAGCGCCATGGGATAGAGCACGACCTGCGAAGGCGAGAGCCCGGCAGCCTCGGCCGCCATGCGCCGCGCCGCTTCGGGCGCCTGCGTCCCGATCCACAGTTCAAGGAGGCCATCTTCAAGCCGCGCGGTGGCCGCCGCCGTCTCGATCCCGGCGTGCAGCGCGGGCGCGACCTCGTAGCGCAGCTGGAGCGGCAGTGCGCCGCCAGTGAGATCCATCTCCCCCTGTCCGAAGACACGGCGGGCATGGCCATCGCGAAGGGCCGTGTCGAGCGCGGTCTCGACCTCCGCGCTGTCGACGCCGCCGGCAAAGCGGAACAGCGGCTGCATGCGTTCCAGCGCAGTCTCGGCCGCCCAGCCATTGCTGGCGAGCGCGGCCACCCAGGCAACACCTTGCGTTTCGCCCTTCACGATCCGCTCGAACCCGCGCACGTCCTTGCCCCTGGCTTCGTCGATCGTTTCGAGGCGGCTTGAGCTCGCAATGGGGCCGTGCCGGATCGCGGCGTGGAGCATGCCGGGCAGGCGCACATCGCCTGCAAAGGTCCACGAGCCATCGATCTTGGAGGGGAGATCCAAACGCGGGAAGGCAAGCTCGGCGCCCGGCGGAAAATCGCTCGGGTCCTCGGCAGGCGCCACGGGCTGGAGCGGGGGCACGTCGGGCGGGTCCAGACGGCTCGCCGCCTCTACGAGCGCGCCGAAGGGCAAGGTCTGCTCCCCGTGGCGGACGAGACCATCGGCGACGGTGCATTCCTCCCACGCCACGTCCCAGCGCTGGGCGGCGGCCTGCATCAGGAGCGCGCGGGTGGATGCCGCCGCGGCGCGCGCGGGCGCTTCGTAGGCGGCGAGCGCGGTGCCGTCAGCAGTGACGTTGAAGCGGTTGTCCTCAGCCCAGCGGCGGGTGACGAGGTCCTCGGGCTGCTCGACGAGGCGCGGGGCGGCGGGCAGCCACATCTCGCCCCAGCGCGCGGCGAGGACGGTGTTGGCATAGTGCGCGCTGACCGGCGCGGGCTCGACCGCGACCTGGCGCCAGTCCGCGCCCAGTTCCATCGCGACGATCTGCGGCAGGAGCGTGGTAATCCCCTGCCCCATCTCCACCTGCGGGACGGCGACGGTGACGACGCCCTGGCGCGAGATCTTGATCCAGGCGTCGAAGGCCTGCTCGTCGGGGCCAGGCTGGAGCGGCAGCGGAAAGCTGCGCGGGCGTAGCAGCCAGCCGACGGCAAGGCCGCCGCCGACAAGTCCGCCCACCAGAATGCCCCGCCGCGTGACGCGCATCAGTTGCTCTCCGCGCCCGCCGTGCTGTCCAGCCACGCGGCGACCTGCTGACCCAGCGCAGCGAAGGCCTCGGCCTGCTTGCCCTCACCGGCCGCAGGCGGCGTTCCGGCATCGCTCTGCGTGCGGATCGCGATATCGAGCGGGATGCGCCCCAGGAAAGGCACGCCCACTTCTTCCGCCGAAGCCTGCGCCCCGCCGCACCCGAAGGGATCGCTTTCCTCACCGCAATGGGGGCAGATGTAGCCCGCCATGTTCTCGACCAGGCCGACGATGGGCACGCCGCCCTTGGTGAAAAGCTCGATGGCGCGGGTCGCGTCGATCAGCGCGAGGTCCTGCGGGGTCGAGACGATGACCGCCCCTGCCGGCTTGAATTTCTGGAGCATGGTCAGCTGCACGTCGCCCGTGCCCGGCGGCAGATCAACCACGAGCACGTCCGCGTCCTCCCAGTGGGCCTCCAGCAGCTGGGTCAGCGCACCTGCCGCCATCGGCCCGCGCCAGGCGATCGCCTGCCCGGGCTCGGAGAGGTGCGCCATCGAAAGCACCGGCACGCCCCAGGGGCTCGCCACCGGGACCAGCCGCTTGTCGTGGGCGACGGGCTTGGTGCCCTCGGTGCCCAGCAGACGCGCCTGCGAGGGGCCATAGATATCAGCATCGACGAGGCCGACCTTGAGCCCCTGGCGCGCCAGGGCCACGGCAAGGTTGGTCGAGAGTGTCGACTTGCCGACCCCGCCTTTGCCCGAGCCGACCGCAAGGATGCGCGGGGCCGCCTTGGCGGGCCCTGCGTCCTTGTCGGCCATGAAGGCGATGCGCACCTCGGCGATGTCCTCTTCGCGCAGCAAGGCCTTGCGCGAGGCGATCTCGAGCGCGGCGAGATCCCTTGCGGAGAGCCCGGAGGCCTCCAGGATCAGCGTTGCCGTGCCATCGGCGCAGCGCAGCGATTGCAGGCGCTCGCGCGCCTGGGCGGGAAGAAGCGCGCGCAGCGCCTCGGTATCGGGAGTGCTGTCGGGGGTGCTCATGACAGGGACGTCGCTTTGCGGAATTGTGAGCGGTTCATGGCGCTCAGGTGGCCCAGCGAAGGAAAAAGGGCAAGAGTGGCCCTGTTTTTCGGTGCAAGGGTGTTTTTTGGCACAAGCCTTCCTATAGATAACGCCATGAAAGCGATTGGCGATGCAATTACGCGAGCAGGCCTGAAGATGGCCGGACGCAACAGCCCCTGGGGCTCGGGCGGGGGCTCATCGGGCGAGGATGGCACCGGATCGGGCCAGGATGGCAGCGGCGCGGACGATGGTTCGGGCGGCGGTTCCGGTGACGGGGATGGCGACAAGGGTGGCTCGGGCGACAGCGCGGGCCCGCGCAATCCCTGGCTTCCCAGCGGCAATCCCCCGCCGCGCCGCTCGGCCAGCATCGAGGACATCTTCCGCTCGCGCGACCCGCGCAAGGGTGGCGGGGGCGGTGGCCCGCGCGGCCCCGGCGGCGGCTTCCCGCAGATGCCGCGCCGTCCCGATGGCTCCTCGTGGATGCCCTTCCTCATCGGCGGCGTGGTGGTGCTGTTTCTCTTCCTGTCGAGCTTTCACCAGCTCGATCCGGGCGAACAGGGCGTCGTCACCCGCTTTGGGCGCTATTCGGGCGTCATCGATTCGGGCATCAGCCTGACCGCCCCCTGGCCGATCGAAAGCGTGAAGGTGGAGGACGTGCGTTCGTTCAACGTCGACACCATCCCGGAAGGCAGCGGCGAGAAGCTGATGCTCACCAGCGACAAGAACCTGGTCGACCTGACCTATCTCGTGCGCTGGAACATCAAGGACCTGAAGAACTACACCTTCCGCCTCGCCGATCCGCAGGAAACCGTGCGCGAAGTCGCCGAGACCGCGATGCGCGCCTCGATCGCGCAGATCTCGCTCAACGATGCCATCTCGGGTGATGGGCGCGCCCGCGTCGAACAGGACGTGCGCGAACGCATGCAGACCCTGCTCGACTACTACAAGTCGGGCATCGCCATCCAGGGCGTGGAAATCAAGAAGTCCGATCCCCCGTCCAAGACCCGCTCGGCCTTCGAGCAGGTGACGGTGGCCCAGCAGGACGCCGAGCGCGACCGTTCCGAAGCGCGCGCCTGGGCCCAGCAGAAGCTGGCCGAGGCCGAAGGTAACGCCTCGCAGTTCGACAAGGTCTACGAGGAATACCGCCAGGCCCCCGAAGTGACCAAGCGGCGCATGTACTACGAGACGATGGAGCGTGTCCTGCGCAACAACGACACGGTCGTGGCCGAGGCCGACGGCGTGACCCCCTACATCCCGCTGCCCGAAGTGACCCGCAGGGCCGCGCCGGCCGCCAGCGCGGACGGGAATGCCAACGCGAAGGGAGGCCAGTAATGAGCGCCTCGATGCAGAAGTACACCGGCGTCCTGGTCGCCGCGGCCATCGTCCTCGTCGGCCTGTGGATGAGCGTCATCATCGTGCCCGAGGACCAGCAAGTGGTGATCGTGCGCGGCGGTAAGCCCAACCGCGTCTACAACGCCTATGTCGCGGGCGCGCCTTATGGCGCGACCGATGCGGGCATCCACTTCCACATTCCCGGCTACGAGCGCGTCCAGCGCATCGACAAGCGCCTGCTGTCCGTCGACATGAGCCAGGAACAGGTGCTCTCGACCGACCAGCAGCGCGTCAACGTCGATGCTTATGCCCGCTACCGTATCACTGACCCTGTCAAGATGATCGAGACTGCGCGCACCACCGAGAACGTGACGCAGCAGCTGATCCCGATCCTGTCCTCGAACGTGCGCCAGGAACTGGGCAAGCGGACCTTCACCTCGCTGCTGACCGCCGAGCGCGGCCAGGCGATGGCGAACATCCGCGACCTGCTCGACAGCGAGGCCCGGCAGTACGGCGCGCGCGTGGTCGACGTGCGCATCAAACGCGCTGATCTTCCCGACGGCGCCCAGGAAAGCGCCTTCAACCGCATGGTCGCCTCGCGCCAGGAAGAGGCCAAGACGATCACCGCGCGCGGCCAGCGCGATGCCCGCATCATCCGCGCCGAGGCCGAAGCCGAAGCGGCGGGGATCTATGCCGAGAGCTTCGGCAAGGACCCGGCCTTCTACGACTTCTACCGCGCCATGCAGAGCTACGACGTGTCCTTTGCCAAGGATGGTGAAACCGGATCGAAGACCCTGTTGCTTTCGCCGGACAATGCCTACCTCAAGCACTTCCGCCAGCCCTGAACGGCCCGGATTTTTGGACAGATACCAGCCCGAGCCCCGCACCATTCAAACCCGGTTAAGTTGCGCCGCTTCATCCGGGGTGCGGGGTCGGAACAAACGGTGCCGTGACACCGTTGCAACGGAGGAATCAAAGGACGTGAAGCCCGTGCGATACGCTTATGGATTGACCACCGCCCTCCTTCTGGGAGGCGCCACCCTCTCGCTGGCGACCGGATATCCCGCCGGGGCGCAAGTCGCCCAGAACGAAGCCAGCCAGATGACGCATGTCGTTCCGCGCTCCGGCGCGCCGGCCAGCTTCGCCGATCTCACCGAACAGCTGGCCCCTGCCGTCGTCAACATCTCGACGCGTCAGCGCATCCAGGTCCAGCAGCAGGCCAACCCCTTTGCCGGCACCCCCTTCGAGGGCCTGTTCGGCAACCGCGGCGGCTCGCCCCAGACGCGCGAAGCGCAGTCGCTGGGCTCGGGCTTCGTGATCTCGGCGGACGGCTATGTCGTCACCAACAACCACGTGATCACCGCGGACGGCAAGGGCGAGGTCGAATCGATCACCGTCACCATGCCCGACGGCACCGAGTACCCGGCCAAGCTCGTCGGCAAGGACGCCGCCTCGGACCTTGCCGTGCTCAAGATCAGCCGTGACAAGCCCTTCCCCTTCGTGAAGTTCGGCGACAGCTCGAAGTCGCGCGTGGGCGAATGGATCATCGCTATCGGCAACCCGTTTGGCCTCGGTGGCACGGTCACCTCGGGCATCATCTCGGCGGTCTACCGCAACACCGGCGGCGGCGGCGCCTATGACCGCTACCTGCAGACCGACGCGGCAATCAACCGGGGCAACTCGGGCGGCCCGATGTTCGACATGAACGGCAACGTCATCGGCATCAACAACGCGATCTTCTCGCCGACCGGCGGCAGCGTGGGCATCGGCTTTGCCATTCCCGCCGAGATCGCCGCGCCCATCGTCGACAAGCTCATCAAGGGCGAGGCGATCGAGCGCGGGTATCTGGGCGTGCGCATCCAGCCGCTCAACGACGATCTCGCCGAAGCGCTGGGCGTGGAGAAGAACAAGGGCGAATTCATCCAGGCGGTCGAGCCCGAAGGCGCCGCGGCCAAGGCCGGGATGAAGGCGGGCGACGTCGTGATCTCGGTTGACGGCAAGGAAGTGAACCGCGAGCAGTCGCTCTCCTTCCTCGTGGCCAACACCGAGCCGGGCAGCCGCATTCCGCTGGTGGTCCTGCGCGATGGCCGCAAGGTCACGCTCAACGCCACGGTCGCCAAGCGCCCGAGCGAAAGCGAACTGAGCCAGGCGTTCAACCCGGACGACGAATCGGACTCCAATCCCTTCGACAACCGCGGCCAGGAAGACACCCAGGGCGTGATCGAGGAAACCCTCGGCGTCTCGGTGATCGACATGAGCCCGCAGATCGCGCGCCAACTGGGTGTCAGCGACCCTTCCAAGGGTGTGGTCATCGCCGGCGTCGATGCCGCCTCGGACGCAGCCCAGAAGGGCCTTCGCCGCGGCATGATCGTGCTGCTGGCCGATGGCAAGGAAGTGAACTCGAAGGCCGAATTCGCCAAGGCCGTCGAAGCCGCCAAGTCGGAGAAGCGCTCGGCGATGCTGCTGCGCGTCCAGCCGCGCGGCAACCCGCCGATCTTCATCCCGGTGCGCCTGCGCTAAGCGCATCGCTCCCGATGACACGAAAAGCCCGTCGGTCACCCCGGCGGGCTTTTTGGTTGGGAGAAGGGTGCAGTAGGAAGAAGGATAATTCCGAGGGCCATCGCCCTCGGGCTCCCCGAACTGTCTGCCCCGCGCCTCACACGCCGTGCTGGCTGAAAAAGGTGAGGTTGCCCGTTCTGGGGTCAAGGGGCGATGGCCCCTTGAAATGGCTTCTTCCTTTTACGTTCCTTCTTTGATGGATGATGGCATCGTCCCGATAGCCTCAACCCTGCGCCGCTTCCTCGTGCAGCCAGGCCGCATGGCGCGGCGCGCGGCGGGTGCGGCTCCATTCCTCCAGCATGTCGTCGGCCACGGCCTTGAGGCGCCCCATCTGGTCGGGCGTGCCAAACTGCCAGGCCAGTTCCAGCCGGTGGCCGTTGGGGTCGAAGAAGTAGATCGACTTGAACACCCCGTGGTGAACCGGTCCCACCACGTCCAGCCCGCGCGCCTCGAGGCGCGCCTTGGCCGCAAGCAGATCGTCCTCGCTGTCGACCTTGAAGGCGATGTGCTGGACCCATTCGGGTGTCGCACGGTCGCGATCCATTGCAGGCGAATTGGGCAGCTCGAAGAAGGCCAGCACGTTGCCGCCCCCACAATCGAGGAAGACGTGCATGTAGGGATCGGGCGCGCCGGTGGAGGGCACCTTGTCCTCCGCGATGGCGAGCTGGAAATCCATGCCCAGCACGTCCCGATAGAAGTCCACGGTCTCCTTCGCGTCCCGGCAGCGGTAGGCGACGTGGTGGATGCCGCCAAGCGATGGAGCATGAGGTTGGGTCATGGCATTCTCTCCCGATGTCTCGTGTGGGGGCGTGCCGGACCTCGACCCGGAGGAAGGGAGGTCCGGCACGCGGCGGAGGCGGTGGCTCCCTGAACGGTCCACCGTCCCCCGTCTTTCTCAGTCCTTCGCGCCGTTTTCCTCAACGTGGAGGACACCGCGACGGACCTGATCGCGCTCCATCGATTCGAACAGCGCCTTGAAGTTGCCTTCGCCAAAGCCGTCGTCGCCCTGACGCTCGATGAATTCGAAGAAGACGGGGCCCACCTGCGCCTCGGCGAAGATCTGGAGCAGGAGACGCGGACGTCCCCCCTCGGTCGTCCCGTCGAGGAGAATACCCCGGGCCTGCAGTTCGCCCACGTCCTGGCCATGGCCGGGCAGGCGCTCGGCCAGCATCTCGTAGTAGGTTGCAGGCGGCGCGCTCATGAAGGGGACGCCCAGGTCCTTGAGACGGTTCCAAGCCGCGACAAGATCATCGGTAATGAGCGCGATGTGCTGGATCCCCTCACCGTTGAAGGCGCGCAGGAATTCCTCGATCTGGCCCTTCCCGCCTTCTCCCTCTTCGTTGAGCGGGATACGGATGCGCCCGTCCGGGGCCGTCAGCGCCTTGGAGGTGAGGCCGGTGTACTCGCCCTTGATGTCAAAGTAGCGGATCTCGCGGAAGTTGAAGAGCTTCTCATAGTAGTCCGCCCAGTACGCCATACGCCCGCCATAGACATTGTGGGTGAGGTGATCGATCGTGTTGAAACCCACGCCCGCCGGATGACGCTCGACACCGGGCAGGTAGGCAAAGTCGATGTCGTAGATCGACAGAGCTGCTGGATCGGACGCACTTTCGTAGCGATCGACGAGATAGATGATCGAGTTGCCGATGCCCCGGATCCCGGGCAGGCGCAGTTCCATCGGACCGGTCTCGACATGGACCGGCTCGGCCGAGCGGCGCAGCAATTCCTCGTAGGCCGCGCGTGCGTCCTTGACCCGAAAGCCCATGCCGCAGGCCGAAGGGCCATGCTCGCGCGCGAAGAACCAGGCCGGACTGTGCGGTTCATAGTTCGTGATGAAGTTGATCCCGCCCTGGCGCCACAGCTCGACGTCCTTGGAGCGGTGGCGCGCCACGCGGGTAAAGCCCATCGCGGTGAACACGGGTTCGAGCACGCCCTTCTCGGGCGCGGAAAACTCGACGAACTCGAAGCCATCAAGGCCAATCGGGTTCTCGAAAAGGTCGGTCATGCAGTCTCTCCCAGATTAGTGAATGTCGTTTCGCCCGGCAGGCACGCGCCCGGGGCAATCGGCGGCGTGTGGCGCCAGCGCGCATAGAAAGGCGTAAGGTCGAGCGCGACGAGCCGCTCGACGAGCTCGGGCAGGCTTTCGAGGACGAAGTACGTCTCCTGGAAAGCGTCGATGCGGTAGCCCGTGCGCATGATCCGCAAGGGATCGAAGGGCAGGCGCAGCACGTCCGGGGCCGTCACCGAGAAGCGCGTCTCGCCCGCCGAGGAGAGGATCCCTGCGCCAAACACCTTGAGTTCGCCGTCCTCGCGCACGAGACCGAACTCGATGGTGTACCAGTAGAGCCGGGCCAGCATGTCGAGCGCGCCCAGTTCCATTGCCCGCGCGCCCGCCGTGCCATAGGCCTGCAGGAAATCGGCAATGGCCGGGTCGAGCAGCATCGGCACGTGGCCGAAGAAATCGTGAAACACGTCGGGTTCGACGAGGTAGTCGAGCTCGTGCTCCTCGCGCAGCCAGCGGGTGACCGGGAAGCGGCGGTGCGCCAGGTGCTCGAAGAAGACAGCGTCCGGAATGAACCCGGGCACGGCGACGAGCCGCCAGCCAGTGGCCGGTTCCAGCACGCGATTTGCGTCCGAAAAGCGCGGAATGGCCTGCGCGCAATCAAGCCGCGCCAGCCCCTCCCCGAACGCGCGGCAGCCATGCCGGCGCGTCAGTTCGGCCTGCGCGTGGTAAAGGCGGCGCCACCTGTCGTGCATCGCGGGCGTATAGGCATCCCACTCCTGCGCCGCGGTGTAGTCCGCGCCCACCTTGCCATACTCTCCACGAAGACCACTTTTGCTTGTTGTCGTCTGCGGTGTCTTCATGGAACGTATAGTACCATAGGGACCGCGCCGGTTTCGTGCGCACTGCGCTCCCCAGACGGGTCTTCATGGTGTATTCCACCAAGAAACAACCTGGGATTGGATGATTCATGCCGCTGGACGAATTCGACCGGAAGATCCTCGCCGCGCTTCAGGAAGATGCGCGCATGCCCGTCGCGCAAGTGGCCGAACACGCCGCGCTGTCGGCAACGCCGGTCAGCCGCCGTATCCGCAAGCTGGAAGAGGACGGCGTGATCCGGGGCTACCAGCCCGTGCTCGATCCACGCAAGCTGGGCCTTGAGCTCAACGCCTACGTGCTCATCAACCTCGATGCCCATTCGGACGTCAACATCCAGCGCTTCGAAAGCGCGATCCAGGACAACGCCTATGTCATCGCCTGCCATGCGGTGACCGGCGACATGGACTACCTCGTCCACGTCATCGCGCGCGATGTCGAGCATCTCTCGCAGATCACGCTCAAATCGCTGCTGCGCATCCCCGGCGTGCGCGACGTGAAATCGATCATCGTGCTCGAGACGATCAAGCCGCCACTCAAGCTGCCGCTCGGCTGAGGACAAGCCCACTTCATCCGCCAGCCGGATTGCTGCAAGTGCGAAGGATTGCATTTACCCGCACCTGCGCGCAGAGCTGTGACATCAGCCCTCTCCCGCACAACAGCGCCGGAACCCGCGTGACCCTTCTTCCTTCGCACCCGCAGCGCTGGCTTGCTCTCATCGCCCTTTCGGTGGTGCTGGGCGCGGGCGGAAATCTGCTTCACATTCCGGCCAGCCTGATGCTCGGCCCCATGTTCGCGGCCATCGCGTTCGCCTTGCGCGACTACGAGATGAAGGCGAACCCGGGCCTCTTCGCAGCGGCGCAGTCCATCGTCGGCTGTCTCATCGCCTCCTCGATGGGCCCTGAGGTCGTCGCACGCTTTGCCGCCGACTGGCCGATCTTCATCGGCGGCGCGCTTGCCACGCTCTTCGTCGCTTTCGGCACGGGCATCCTGCTCGCCGCCTTTCGCATTCTGCCGGGCGCCGTCGCGATCTGGGGCTCGGCGCCGGGCCTTGCGACCGCCATGGTGCTGATGGCGCGCGACAGCGGGGAGGACTTCCGCATGGTCGCCTTCATGACCTACGTGCGCGTGGTCATGGTCACGCTGGGCGCCTCGGCGCTGGCGATGACGCTGGGTGAGGAAAGCTCCGCCCACGCGGTCACCACCGCCTCGCAGCCCTGGTTCTGGCCGGTCGCGCCGATCCCCATGCTGGCGACGCTCGCTACGGCAGCTGCGGGCCTGTGCCTTGGGCGTCTCGTGCGCCTGCCCGCCCCCAACATCCTGGGGCCACTTGTGCTGGGCACCATTCTCCACGCCAGCGGCCTCGTCGAAAGCTTCGCGGTCCCGCGCGCGCTCCTCGCCGTCGCCTACATGGTGGTGGGCTGGGGCATCGGCTCGCGCTTCACGATCGAGACGATCCAGCGCGCCCGCACGGTCTTTCCCGCCGTCCTTGTGGCGATTGCCGCGATGATGGGCACCTGCTTCCTGCTGGGTCTTGGCCTTTCGCATATCGCGAACGTCAGCATCGCCACCGCCTACCTTGCAACGAGCCCGGGCGGCATGGATTCGATCGCCATCGTCGCGGCGTCCTCGCCTGTCGACGTAGGCTTTGTGATGACGCTCCAGACAGCGCGCATGGCCGCGATCCTGCTGCTGGGCCCCTGGCTGGCCCGCACCATAGCCAAGCGCTTCGTCCACCCGCGCGGGGCAGACCAGTCCGCAGACTGATCCGCCCCGCGCAAGGGACGTTCAGCGCTTGAGCAGATTGCGCGCCTGCACCGCGATCTGTGCGAGCATCGCGGGTGTATGGGTGCCTGCTTCCTCGGCCCGGCGCACGACCGTGCGGAAAGCCGAGATCGCCGCCGAATTCTCGCGCGTCCATTGCGCGGTCGCACCATCCAGGTCGTTCTTGCCCGCCTTGGTGCGCACCAGCGCCTTCAGGAAGTCGAGCCGCATCTGCTGGAAATCGCGGGCAAGGCCCGCCACGAGCAGGCGCTCCCAGGGATCGGTCGGCGTCATCAGGGCGGCGCTTGCCTGCGCCCAGTCGAGCCCCAGCCCGGCGCCGAGCGAGGTGAAAGCCTCCACCAGTTCGCGCGCCGCGATCTTCGTCTCGGCGGCAAGATCGGAGATGCCGACCGCGCCATCGAGATCGAACAGGCGCGTCACCGCGCGGGCCTGCTCTTCAGGCGCACCAAGCTCGCGCAGGCTCTCGAAGATGCGCTTCGACTGCCCCTGCGCGTGTTCCCCCAGAAGGTCGTAGACGTCGGCCTTGAGCACCTTCATGCCGCCCTTGAGGCGGTCCTTGAGCTCGCCCGGCGCCACGCGGCCCGCCCCGGCCCGCAGGAGGTCGGCCATGTGCGAGCGCATCGCGTCCGCCGTCCGGTCAAAGAGCGCAAGACGCGCCTCCTCGGGCATCTCGGCAGTCTCGAGCTGGCTCCACAAGTCGCCAAGATCGAACATGTCCTCGGCCAGAACGAAGGCCGCGGCCATCTGCCCCAGCGTCGCCCCCTCTTCCTCGGCCACCTCGAAGGGATGGACGAGACCCAGGCGGTTGACGATGCGGTTGGCAAGCTTGGTCGCGATGATCTCACGCGCGAGGCGGTGTTCGCGGATGAAGGGCTTGTACTTCGCCTGCATCGGCTCGGGGAAAGCCTCGACCAGCATCGGGGCCAGGGTCTCGCCATCGGGCAGCGAGCTGTTCTCGATGGCGTCCTGCAGGACCAGCTTGCTGCTGGAGAGAAGAACGGCAAGCTCGGGGCGGACCAGTCCGCGCCCGTCCTGCCCGCGCCGCACCAGCGTCTCGTTCTCGGCCAGTCCTTCGGTCACGCGGTCGAGGTTGCCGCCTTCTTCCAGCATTTCGATGAGGCGGATGTGCGAGTGGACCGTGTCCGCCCCGCCGCGCCCGGCGATGGACAGGGCAAGGGCCTGGAGGCGGTTGTCCTCCAGCACGATCTCGGCGACCTCCTCGGTCATGTCGCGCAGCAGCGCCACGCGCTTTTTCTCGGTGAGCTTGCCCGCCCGGCGTGCCGCGGCGAGCGCGATCTTGATGTTGACCTCGTTGTCCGAGCAGTCGACGCCCGCCGAATTGTCGATGAAGTCGGTGTTGATGCGCCCACCGCGCCCCTCATCGCCCTTGAGCGCGAACTCGATGCGCCCGGCCTGCGTAACGCCCAAGTTCGCGCCCTCGCCGATGACCCGCGCCCCGACCTCATTGGCGCTGACGCGCAGCGCGTCGTTGGCGGGGTCGCCCACGGTCGCGTTGTTTTCGCTCGAAGCCTTCACGTACGTCCCGATGCCGCCGAACCAGAGCAGGTCGGCCTTGGCCCACAGGATCGCGGAAATCAGCGAATCCGGGTCGAGCGCCTCGACCTCGACGCCCAGCGCCTTGCGGATTTCCGGGCTGAGCGGGATCGACTTCATCGAGCGCGGAAAGACCCCGCCGCCCTTGGAGATGAGCGACTTGTCGTAATCGTCCCAGCTCGAATGGGTGAGCTCGAACAGGCGCCTGCGCTCGTCCCAGCCGGTCTTCGGGTCAGGATCGGGGTCAATGAAGATATGGCGGTGGTCAAAGGCCGCCACCAGCTTGATCGCCTTGGAGAGCAGCATGCCGTTGCCGAACACGTCGCCCGACATGTCCCCGCAGCCCACGACACGGACCGGGTCGGTCTGCACGTCGATCCCCATTTCGAGGAAGTGGCGCTGCACCGAGACCCAGGCGCCGCGTGCGGTAATGCCCATGGCCTTGTGGTCATAGCCGTTCGAGCCGCCGCTGGCGAAGGCGTCGTCGAGCCAGAAGTCCTTCGATTCCGCGATACCATTGGCCACGTCGGAGAACTTGGCCGTGCCCTTGTCCGCCGCGACCACGAAGTAGGGGTCCTCGCCGTCGCGGATCTCGACGCATTCCGGGTGGACGACCTTGCCTTCGACAATGTTGTCAGTGACCGAGAGCAGCGTTGCGATGAATATCTCGTAGCTTGCCTGACCTTCGGCTGCCCAGCCCGCACGGTCGCGCGTGGGATCGGGCAGCTGCTTGGGGTAGAAGCCACCCTTGGCACCCGTCGGCACGATTACCGCGTTCTTGACGCGCTGCGCCTTCATCAGGCCCAGAATCTCGGTGCGGAAGTCGTCGCGCCGGTCGGACCAGCGCAGGCCCCCGCGTGCAATCGGCCCGGCCCGCAAGTGGATGCCCTCAACCCGGCGCGAATAGACGAAGATCTCGCGCCAGGGCAGCGGCTTGGGGAGCCCGGGCACGCCTGCGGAATCGAACTTGAAGGCCAGGGCTACCTGCGCGTGCGGGGCAAAGGCATTGGTGCGCAGCATGGCCAGCACAAGGTCGCGGTAGGCGCGCAGCAGACGGTCATCATTGATGGCGCCAACCCCGGCCAGACCCTCGCGGATGGCGTCTTCGGCGCTGTCCTGCGCGGCCTTGCGGTCGCCCTTGAAGTCGGGCTGGTGAAGCGCGCGGAAGAGGTCGACAATGCCAAGCGTCACCTTGGGCGCGCCAAGCAGCGCCTCGACCACGGTCGCAATGCCAAAGTGCATGCCGCCCTGGCGCAGGTAGCGGTAGAAGGCGCGCAGCCAGTTGGCCTCACGCTTGGAGAGGCCAAGTCCCGGCACCAGGCGGTTGAACGCGTCGTTCTCGCCCTCGCCATTGAGGACCGCGCACAAGGTATCCTCGATCATGGGCGCCAGGCCCAGAACCGCATTGGGCTCGGTGCCTGCGGGAAGCTCGAGCGTGAAGTCGTGGATCGTGCCGATGCGCCCCTGATCGAGCACGGTCGGCACTTCGGCCAAGACCCGGAAGCCGAAGTTCTCAAGCGCCGGGACCGCATCGGAGAGCGGCAGCTGGCCTGCGGCCTGGTAGATCTTCAGGCGCAGATTGCCCTCTTCGTCCTGTTCGTGGGCGTAGAGGCGCGCGTCGCGCTGGCCCGTAGCGCGCGCGGCCTCGCCCGCCTCACCGACCACGATCTTGCGCATGTGGGCGATGTCGATGGCGGCTTCGGCCGGGCCATATTCGCTGCGGTAGCCGAGCGGGAAACTTTCCGCATAGCGGCCCGCGATGGCGTTGGCGCGGGCGGGCTCAAGCTGCTGGGCAAGGACGGCGGCAACCGCCTCGGTCCACCCGCGCAGCAGCACCTGGAGGCGGTGATCAAGCTGGGCCTCGTCAGGCTCCTGCGCGCCTTCGCGAATGTCGAAGGTGTAGCGCAGCATGGCCAGGCTTCCCGATTCCACCACCAGAGTCCAATCGAGCGCGGGCGCGTTGGCCGCTTCCTCGACCAGCGCCTGGATACGGTGGCGCATCTTGGTCGAGACCAGGTCGCGCGGCAGCCAGATGAAGGCGAAGAGGTGGCGCATGAGCGGCGCGGTCGCCAGCAGCAGCCGGGGACGGGGCCGGTCGACAAGGCCGGTCATCGTGCCCGCCAGCCGCTCGACGTCGGCATCTTCGAGGCCGAGCACCAGATCGTGCGGCAGGCTGGTCAGCGCGTGGGCCAGCGCCTTGCCGGTATGGCTGCGCGGATCGCAGTTCATGTTAGCGGCAATGCGCGCGAGCACACCGCGCAGGCGCGGCACGCGGTCGGGCGGTGAGGCCAGCGCCTCACTGGTCCAGGTGCCCGCATGGACCGAAAGCGCAGTGACCTTGCCCTCCTCGATGACGGGCACGAGGAACAGGTCGAGCGGGACACGGCGGTGCACGCTCGACACGCGGTTGGCCTTGATGACCATAGGCACGCTCAGCTTGCCCTCGGCGAGCTGGGCATCGAACGTGGCGAACGCGCGCTCGTAGCTGGCATCGGAGAGAAGCGTCTTCACCCCGCGGCGGCAGATGCCGAGGCGTCTGGAGTGGCTTTCATCGCGCCCGCGCGTGACGTGCCCCAGTATCGTGAGCATGCCCGAAGCGAACCACTCCAGCAGGGCGGCGCCCTCGCGGTCCTCGATGGTCGAGGCGTCTTCGTGGAGGGCATCGACCATGCGCGGCCAGTCCGCGACCGCACTGCGCACGTCGGCCAGCATCGCTTCCAGAGTACGCTTGAGTTCGCCGCGCTGGCGGGCATCGACGCGCGCCATCTCGATGTAGATCATCGATTCGCGGGTGAAGGCCTCGTCATGGCCATCGGGGCCAAAGCGCGAGAGCGCCCCGTCCGCCTCGCGCGCGACGTTGACAATGGGGTGGACCAGCCGATCGATCACGATCCCCAGCGCAGCAAGCGCGGCCGCGGTCGAATCGACCAGAAAGGGCATGTCCTCGTTGATGAGCGCCACGCGCAGAACGGGGCGTTCCTCGCCCGCCGAGGCCACTTCAACCACGCTCTCGCCATCCTCGCGCGTCCTGGCCGCGTCCAGCAGGAAGCCCGCGGCGTCCTCGATCCAGGGCTCGTCGTCCGCGCCGTCACCGGGCAGGAGCCCGGCACGGATCTGATCGGCCAGAATCTGCGCCAGGTCTTCGCTGCCGCGCGACGAACTGGTCGCCTTGGCTGCCTTGGCCTTCGAGGTGGTCTTGCCTTCACTCATCATCGTCTCCGCCCAATTGCCGCGTCTTGCTTCGGCTCTTGCCCCTGTCCGGGGAACAAGGCCTGCGCGCGCTTCGGGTTCCCTTCTTGCAAAGGGTTTGTTTCCGTTCGACTTGCACGGGCCCCGGCACTTGTCCGAGATACCCGGCGCAAGGCCGTCCGGTGCCACGTGGTAACGCCGGTTCGGTGCCGAACCAAGAGCTTCACCACGCCCGACTCCGCACGCAAATTAGCGCATGACGCGAAATTTACGTAGACGTTGTTATAATTTTCGTTCGGATACACGCAACGGACTTGAGTTGCATTTTTCGCGCGCAGCAGAAAGGGCGGCGAAATCCGTGTCTCGCCGCCCTTCCCGATACTGTCTGTGCAGGCCTTCGCCTTAGATGGCGAGCGGCTCGTAAAGCCAGGGCTGCGCGGCGCGCTGGCCGTCCTCGAACGTCGAGATCGCATCGCCCCAGCGGCTCTGGATCATGCCGGTTTCATCCCAGCCCTTGAGCAGGCGTTCACGCGCGTTGTCGGAGATCTCGAAATCGATGACCTTCTCGCCCGCCGTGATCGTGCGCGCGACGAGGTCGACGCTCAGTTCGCCGTCCTGGCCGAAGGCGGCCAGTTCCTCGACCGTCGCGGGATCGAAGACGATGGGCAGGACGCCGTTGCGCAAGCAGTTGGCCTGGAAGATCTCGCCAAAGCTTTCCGCAATCACGCAGGTGATGCCGAAGTCCTTGATCGTCCAGACCGCCTGTTCGCGGCTCGACCCGCAGCCAAATTCACGGCCCGCGATGAGGATGCCCGCACCGCGTTCCTTGGCCTCGTCGATCGGATTGGCAATCGCGTTGCCTTCGGGATCGACGCGGCGGTCGGCGCAGAAGTACTGCCCCAGCCCCTCGCGCTGCATGATGAGCAGGAAGCGCGCAGGGTAGATGATGTCGGTGTCGATGCGGTTCTCGCGCAGGAGCAGAACCGGGCTGGTCAGGCTTTCAAAGGGCTTCATGCCGGGATCTCCTCAAGCGTGCGGACATCGGCGATGTGGCCCGTCACGGCCGCAGCCGCAGCCATCGCGGGGCTCATCAGATGGGTGCGTCCGCCGCGGCCCTGGCGGCCCTCGAAATTGCGGTTGGAGGTCGACGCGCTGCGCTCGCCTTCGGCGAGGCGGTCCTCATTCATCGCCACGCACATCGAGCAGCCCGCCATGCGCCAGTCGAACCCGGCCTCGGTGAAGATCGTGTCGAGCCCTTCCGCTTCGGCCTGTGCGCGCACGGCCATCGAGCCCGGCACGACAAGCGCGCGCACGCCGTCGGCCACCTTGCGGCCTCGGGCGACAGCGGCGGCGGCGCGAAGGTCCTCGATGCGGCCATTGGTGCAGCTGCCGATGAAGACCACGTCGACTGCGATGTCGGTGACGGGCATGCCCGCTTCGATTCCCATGTAGGCGAGCGCCTTGGCGTGCTGGCGTGCAGCTTCGGCGTCCTCGGGTGCGGCTGGAACCGTGCCATCGACAGGCGCAGCGTCCTGCGGATTGGTACCCCAGGTGATCTGCGGGGCGAGCGCGTCGAGATCGAGCGCGACGGTGCGGTCATATTCCGCGCCCGGGTCGCTGGCGAGAGTGCGCCAGTAGGCGGCGGCCTGCTCGAACATCTCGCCCTGCGGCGCGAGGGGACGGCCGCGCAGGTAGTCGATGGTCGTCTCGTCCGGGGCGACGAGGCCGATGCGCGCGCCCGCCTCGATCGCCATGTTGCACAAGGTCATGCGCGCGGCCATCGACATGGCGCGCACCGCCTCGCCGGTGAACTCGACCGCGCAGCCGGTGGCAAAGCCTGCCCCGTAGCGCCCGATCAGCGCCAGTGCGACGTCCTTGGACGTGACGTGGGCGCCCAGCGTGCCGGAGAGTTCGACCTTCACGGTCTTCGCGCGGCTCTGCACAATGGCGTTGGTGGCGAGCACGGTCTCGCAGTCGCTCGCACCGATGCCGAAGGCCAGCGCGCCGAAGGCACCGTGGGTCGAGGTGTGGCTGTCACCGCAGGCGAGCGTGATGCCGGGCAGCGTGAAGCCCAGCTCCGGGCCCATGACGTGGACGATGCCCTGGCGCGCGTCGTCGAGCGGCACGTAAGGGATGTCGAACTCGGCGACGTTGGAGGCGAGACGCGCGACCTGCGCGCCTGCCGCGCCATCATCCTGCGCGATGCTGAGGCGATCAAGCGCGGTCGAGACGGCGTGGTCGGGCACGGCCAGGTGCGTTTCCCGGCGGTGGACCGAGCGTCCGTTGCTGCGCAGCGCCTCGAAGGACTGGTGCGTGCTGCATTCGTGCAGCAGGTGGCGGTCGACGTGGATGAGAGCGGCGCGGCTTTCCTCACCCTCTCCTTGCGCTCCGGGCACGACTTCGATGACGTGGCTGTCCCAGAGCTTGCGATACAAGGTGCGCGGGGCACTTGCGGTTGTCACGCGGTCTCTCCGATCTCGATTATGACACGCCCGACATCGCGGGCTTGGGGTCCGGCCAGCAGGGTAAAGGCCTCGGCCACGTCATCCAGCGCGAAGCGCCGAGTGATCGTAGGGCGGAGGGAGAGCTCCCCACGGGCGATGAATTCCAGGACCTCGGCCTGTCCCGCGCCCGCCCGCACGCCCAGGATCTCAAGTTCGCGCTCGACGATCTGCCAGTTGCTGACGGGAAGGTCTCCGCCGCCTGTGAGGGCAACACGGGCGCCCGGCGCGGCGACGGCGAAAGCTTCGTCCATGCCCCAGGCCGATGCGGTGGTCTCCATCACCGCGTCCAGCCCTTCCGGGAACGCGCCAAGCACACGCTCGGCCACGCGTTCGCCATGGGCGGCAATCGGGAATAGGTGGGCCGCGCCGAGGTCCCCGGCGAGATCGGAGCGTCGCCCGCTCCCCCCGATGGCAACGACCTCAAGGCCCAGCGCGCGCGCCATGGCGATCGCGCCCAGCCCCATGGCGCCCACGCCCACGATGCCGACGCGCTGGCCCGCCTCCAGCCCCATGCGGCGAAAGGCGTTGAGCGCATCGACGGGCCCGGCCAGCATCGCGGCATCCTCGAAACCGACCGCATCGGGCAGCACCGCGAGCTTGCGCGCGGACACGAGCGTGTATTCCTCGCAGCAGGTCTGCCGCGCCGGGGTTCGGAACGCCGGATCAAGGCACAGGTTATGGCGGCCCTTGGTGCAGTTGGCGCAAGCCCCGCAGTGGTCAAGCGCGAGCGCGCTGACCCTGTCGCCAGGGGCCAGCCCCTCCACGCCCGCGCCAAGCTGCGCGACGATGCCGGAAAAGTCCGCGCCGATCCCGACCGGGTAGCTTTTCACGTAGCGCCCACCCCGGTTGAGGTAGGTCCCCACGTCCGTGCCATAAGGCGAATAGGCCATGACCTTGACGAGGACCTGCCCGGGGCCCGGCTCCGGCCGGGCGACGTCCTCGATGCGGATGTTCCCCGGGGCGTGGAGCCGGGCTGCCTTCACGAAGCGGCTCCGAAGGTCCAGACGAGGATACGCGCGCCCGCGCGGCTGGCAGTGGCGCCCAGCAAAGGGGTGTCGGACGCGCCGACGGTATAGTCGCCCATAGCCCAGGTCTCGCCCGCGCCTTCCAGCGCGCCGTCCAGGACATAGGCTTCCCAACTGCAGCCCAAAGCCGCGGCCTCGCCCCGCCAACCGGCCGGAACGAGCGCCTCGAACGTGCGCGCGCCGTTGCGCGGATCGGTGCTGAAGGTCTTGATCGTCCAGCCCTCGGGCAGCGCGGGATCGGGCCGGGGCGCGACATCGGCAATGGCCAGTTCGAAGATGTGACCACGCGCATCATCGGCCGCAGGCAGCGGATACTCGATCGGCTGCTCGGGCTCGTGAATCAGCTGGAGCGAGAGCAGTCCGTCGCTGCGTACAAGAGCCAGCGCGCCTTCCTCGGAGCGTTCATCGTGGCCGTGAACGATGTGCCCAGGGCGATAGAAGTAGACGCCCTTGCGGAAGTAGTGGTTGCCATCGAGCGTCACCGAACCTTCGAGCATGTAGACTTCCTCGAAGGCGTCGTGGAAGTGCGCAACGCCCCCGCCACGCCAGCCTTCGGGGATGTAGACAAGGTTGGTGACATGCCCCGTCTGCGGGTCCTCACCCAGCTTGCGCCGCTTGAGGCCGTGGGTGCCCAGCATCTCCCAGTCGAGCGCGTTGCCGCGCACGTGGTCGAGTGGGCCGGCCGCCTTGCGCAGCGCCGGCTCGGTGATCGGACCTGTCATGCAATTTCCCTTTCCTGTGCAAGGCTGGAGAACATGGCCTGGCGCAGCAGGTAGGCCCGGCGCGCTTCCGGATCGGCCTGGACCCGGCGCATCTTCTCGCGCTTGGCGGCAAGCGCGGTCTGGTCGGTTTCGCCCATGTTCTCCATGTTCTCGATGGTCTGGGCCTGGATGAACGAGCGCGTGACAGCCTGGCGCTGGCGCTCGAACTTGGCAAGAGCTTCGAAATCCGCGTCCTTGCGCAGGATCATCCAGAGCTTTTCGGCGAGGTTCCAGCCATCGTGGATGCCGCTGTTCATGCCAAAGCCGCCTAGCGGATTGTTGAGGTGCGCGGCATCACCGATGATCGCCATGCGCCCTTCGACGAACTTCTTGGCGACACGCTGGTGCACGCGGTAGATCGTGCGGTGCGTGGTCTCGACATTGCCGTGTCCGACGATCCGGTTGAAGATCTGGTCGGCGTTGGCGTCGCTGATGAGGTCATCGTCGCTGACATCGCCATCGCCGGGCACGAGCACACGCCAGATGCCCGGAACCTTGAGCAGGACCAGCCACTCGTCGGGATCGCTGATGTAGTTCACGTAGTCGAGGTCGGGGATCGCCTTCTCGATCTCGAGCCGGGTTGACATCGACACGAACTTCTCCTCGTAGGTAAAGCCGTCGAATTCCGCCCCGATGACCTTGCGCACGACCGAACGCGAACCGTCCGCGCCGACGAGGAACTTCGCTGCGATCTCGCGCTGGACGCCGTCCTGTTCGACGGTCGCGACGATGCCCTCGCCGTTCTGGCGGGCATCGATCAGGCGGCAGCCGAAGTGGACATCCATGCCGTCCGCTTCCTGCACCTTGGTGGCAAGATGCTTGGCCAGGTAGTGCTGCTCGCACTGAAGGCGGAAGGGGAAGCGGGTGAGGTCGGACAGTTCGGTCAGATCGAAGCGCAGGGCCTCGCCGCTGCGGCGGTCGCGCATCTGGTAGATCGGCGCCTTCAGGCCCATTCCGATGAGGGGCTCGGCCGCGTCGATCTCGTCGAGCATTTCGAGCGTCGAGGCGTGGATCGTCGAAGCCCGCAGATCATGGGCGCAGTCCGGCTCCTGTTCGATCAGCGTCACCGAGATGCCCATTGCCGCAAGGCGCGCTGCGCAGGTCGCGCCGACAGGGCCCGCGCCCACGACCAGGACTTCGCATCTATTCATGATTGCCACGTACTCCGTTGTGCGTTCTCCCGGCTTTCCGCATTGGTGCCGGGAACCAAGGTCTTGCACCCGGGGCAGAGGCGTAAAACGACAGGCCAGCGTACCATCCGTATCGCGGCATGACCTGCCGAGCCGTCGGTTGGCAGCGCGCGCCAATGTTCACGCCATGGACATTCTCTTTCGCCAGGCGGTGGATCAGCTTGACTCAAAGTCGCTTTCGGCAAACTTTTTTGATCCAGATCAATGCAGCAACCGCGAGATGCCCGTGCCTGAATTCGTCGCTTCGCCCGCCGCGTCCCCCGTCGGAACCGAGCCCTTCCGGGGCAAGGACGTGATCCAGTCGCTCTCGCGCTCGATCAACGTGATCCAGGCGATCAACCGCTACGGTTCGCTGGGCCTCACCGAAATCTCGAGCGCGGCGGGCATTCCCTATCCGACCGCCTATCGCATCGTGAACACCTTGATCGAGGAAGGCCTGATCGAGCGTGAACCCACGCGCAAGCGCTACCGCCCGACCGCCCTCATCCAGACGCTCTCGTGCGGTTTCCAGAACCATGATCGCCTGGTGAACGTGGCCCGGCCCTTGATCCAGGGTTTCACGCGCGATCACCATTGGCCGCTGAGCGTGGTGACCCGGGTGGGAGGCAAGATGGTGGTGCGCGATTCGACGAGCACGCAGACCACGCTCACCTTCAACAACTACTATCCCGGCTGGCAGGTGCCGCTGCTGGCCTCGGCCTCGGGGCAGGTCTTCTTCTCGTTCTCGGACGAGGCCGAACAGGCCGAGCTGCTCTCCCAGTCACAGCGCATCCACGAGCCGCTCGACACCGTGATCCTGCGCGACTTCCAGAGCGGCAAGGCGCAGGTCCGCATCCGCGAATGCGGCTACGCAGCGGTCGCGCGCACGCCCTATTCGGCGACACCGGGCAAGACCTCCTCGATCGCGGTGCCGATCTTCGATGGTCACGGCGATCTGCTGGGCGCTCTGGCCTTTGTCTACTTTGCCAATTCGATGCCGCTCAGCCAGGCCATCGAGCGTTATCTGGATCCCATGCTGGGAGTCTCAGCCAGGATCGCCGACGGGCTCTTCGCGATGGGCAACGGCATGCCCGCCTTCGACGAGGCGGCGGAATAGAAAGGCCGCCAGCGCCGCGCCGGCAATGAGCGCGGCGCAGATCAGGAAGCCGGGACGGTAGCTGCCGAACAGATCGAACAGCCGCCCCGCCACGAACACGCCAGAGCCCGAGGCGATCGATTCAAAGACGATGAAGGCGCCCGTCATCTGGCCCAGCCGCGGTCCGGCAAACGAATTGGCGATGACCACCTGAGTGAGGACGTAACACCCGGCCCACCCTGCACCGAGCAGGACCAGCCCCGCAAACGCGATCATGGGCCCGCCAAGGCTGAGCAGCAGGGCGCCTGCAAGCAGCAGCATCTGCTGCGAGTTCCACACCCGGTTGGTTCCCCAACGCTCGGCCGCCGCGCCCACCAGCACCTTGCCGAACAGGCCAGTCAGGAACACCAGCGTCATGCCGAGCGCCGCCATGCGCGCGCCAAGACCAATATCCTGAAGGTAGAGGAAGAGGTTGAGCAGGAACGCGGTCGAGGCGAAGAACGTCCCGAACGTCGCCGCCAACAGCAGCGCCAGCGCCAGCCTATGGTGCGGGACCTGCGCGAACGCGCCAAGCAGCGGCCCCGACGGCTCCGTTTGATCCGGTACCACCTGACGCCTGTTCGGCCTTGGAGAACGCACCAGCACAGCGGCCACGGGCAACAGCGCGAGCGGAATGATGGCCGCCGCGCGCAGGACGCTGCGCCAGTCCGCCTGCTCCAGCGCGAAGACCGCGAGCGAGGGGAAGATCGCCGCGCCGATGCTTGTGCCCGAAAGCGCAATCGAGGTCGCCAGTGTGCGCAGACCCGAAAACCGCGCGCGCACCATCAGCACCACGATCACCACGTGCGAGGAGGCAAAGGACAGCCCCAGCAGCCCATAGAGCGCATAGATCTGCCCGATACTGCGCGCATGGCCATAAGCGGTCAGCGTGATCGCCAGAAGGACGAGCCCCGCCAGCACGATCCGCGCGGGCCGCACGCGCGATGTCAGAAAGCCGATGGCCAGCCCCGAGCCCCCGGCCGAAAGCAGGAAGATCGTCTCGCGCAGCTTGAGCGCGCCGCGGCTGATCCCAAGGTCCGCCAGGATCGCGCTGTCGAGCGCGGGCAGGCCCGACGTGATGATGCCATGGCACACGGTCATCACCATGAGCAGCCCGGCAATGAGGGCCCAGGCCCCGGCATCGGGCATGGCGTCAGGCTGCGCTTGGGGCGCGTGCATGCCGCCATTGGGGGCAACACGCGAAACAGGGACGGGCTTCTGGGTCATGTCCGGAGCGTGCCGCGCACGTCCGCCCTTGACCATCGCGCGCGTCCCGTCTCATCCGCAATACGGATAGACTGCCCTATCCCGGTTGTGGCGCATCCTGCGAAACCGCAGCCGAAGTGCAAAGCCACGCCCCTGTTTCCTGCCCTCGCGCCGTGCCCTTGCGTCGTGTCCGGGCAGAGCGAAGATAAAGGAAGACACGATGCAGGACACCCGCCTCTACGACATGGTCAAGTCCGGCCAGTTCGTCACGGCCCCCGGCATTCAGGACATGATCACCGCGGTCATCGCACGCAAGGTCGGCTTCGATGCCGTCTACGGCAGTGGCTACTGGCTGACCGCCAGCGGTCTGGGCCTGCCCGATGCGGGCATTGCCTCGGTCACGCAGATGGTCGACCGCATGGAAAAGCTGGTCGAGAGCGCCAAGACCCCGGTCATTGCCGACGCTGACACCGGCTTTGGTGGCCTGCTCAACGTGCACCACACCGTCCTTGCCTATGAGAAGGCGGGCGTTGCCGCGATGCAGATCGAGGACCAGGAATTCCCCAAGAAGTGCGGCCACACGCCCTTCAAGCGCGTGATCCCGGTCGAGGACATGGTCGAGAAGATCAAGGTCGCCTGCGACGCGCGCAAGGATGAAAAGTTCCTCATCATCGCGCGCACCGACGTGATGCAGAGCGGTGGCTACAACGCCGTGGAAGACCGCATGGGCGCCTTCGCCGAAGCGGGCGCGGACATCCTCTTCCCCGAGGCGCTGACCAACACCGACGACATGCGCCGCATCTGCCAGACTATCGACACGCCGATGCTTGCCAACATGGCCGATGGCGGCCTCACCCCGATCCGTCCGGTCAGCGAGCTGGAGGAACTCGGCTTCAAGATGGCGATCTTCCCGGCCATGACTTCGCTGGTCGCCGCGCGCGCGGTCGAGGTCTCGCTGCAGCGTCTCAAGGAGACCGGCACCAGCCTCGAAGGCCCTGAACTCTTCGACTTCAAGGAATTCTGCGAGCTGATCGGCTTCGACAAGGTCTGGGAATTCGAACGCAAGTGGGCGAAGGACTGAGCCTTAGCCCATCGTTGCGGACGATGTCCGAACACGAAACGCCCCGGCCTTCACGCCGGGGCGTTTTCGTTTGGGTACTCTCCGTCCCCGCGCGGCTTAAGCCAGATGCAGGTCCCAGGGGCCGTCGTGCCATTCCAGGAGCATGCAGCCGCCCTCGGTCCGCTCATTGAAGCCGTGGATCGAGCGGGCCGGGTTCCACAGGAACGAGCCCGCCTTCATCGGCCGGGTGTCGTCGGGCTGGATATCGCCCTCGATGCAGAAGATTTCCTCCTCCACCGGGTGCCAGTTGCCCCCGCCCACGCCGCCAAAACGCGGCGGTACCTTCAGCAGGCGCGTATCCGCCCCGCTGCGCGGATCGAGCCAGAGGACGCGGCGCTCGAACCCGTCGAGCCGGCGCCCCTCGATCACGGGCACGAACGGATCGATCGCGCGGCAATCGGCGTGCACCACCGGCTCGGGCGAGGTGCCTTCCACGGGCGCATCGACGATGACGATCCATTCGCTGTCGGCCAGCACCTCGACGTCCAGTGGCCGGTCGCCGGGAAGCACCGCGAAGCCGCGGGGGCCGAGCACCGTTTCACCGATCCGCACCTGCCCCTCGAGCACGAAGAGCTGGGTCAGGGCCCCATCGGCCCGCGCGCTTGTCGCCTGCCAGCCCTTCGCCGGGGTAGCCAGCGCGCTGCGCAAGGAGCCGTCGGTGAGGCGTCGCAGGACAAGGCCCGGCAGCCCGGTCCCATCCCAGGGCGCCAGGGCCTCGGGCACGAGGTCCGCGCGGTGGACGCACTGCGAGATATCGTAGGCGAGTTCGGGGATGTCTTCAGCGCTCACAGCTCGATCCTTGCACAACCGGATGGGACACGCGAGACTGCGCGCGGCATAGCGCAGGACCAAACCCCTGCCCCGCGGTCATCCGCCATGCGGAGGCTCGCCCGGCCCTTGCTGGAGGGCGCACCGACGATCTGGAACCCTCCCACTCTGAACACGCTTTTCAAGAAGGGACCGTCATGAGGCCACGCGTAGTCGATCTGAGGGTGGACGAACTCGACTGGGAGCCGCTCGGCCCGCCCGGGCTCTATTCCCGCCTGCTCAGTCGCGATCCGGAGAGCGGCGCGCGCACGGCTCTCCAGCGCATGGTTCCGGCCGATGGTTACACCGCGCCCGATACCGCCCACTACCACCACACCTACGAGGAACTGCTGGGCGTCTCGGGGCGCTTCAGCTTCGATGGGCGCAACTGGGTCGAGGCAGGCGCCTACCTGTTCCACCCGCCGCGCACCGTCCATGGCTTTGCCAGTACCGTGCCCGAGGAATCGACCTTCCTCTCGCGCGTGGGGCGCCAGCTCGACTTCAACTTCGTGCCCGAGCCTGAGCAGGACGACCTCTACCTTGCCGAAGGCGCCTTGCCCCCACGTGCGCCCGTCGCCCTGGAGAAGGACGCCGCGCTGGACGGGTTTGCGCCCAGCCGGTTCCTTGGCGCGGACGTGGAAGCGCGCGTTCTCAGCGTCGATCCCGAAACCGGCGAAGGCAGCGCCTTCGTGCGCCTTCCGGCAGGCTGGCAATCGACAACCACTGCCCTGCCCCACTACCTGGAGATCTTCACGACTTTGGGGGGCATCGGCGTTGACGACGCAGCGGCCGCGCCCGGCCGCAGCTATTTCTTCTACCCGGCCGAAGATCGCATCAACACGCTGGAGGCCGCCGAACCGACGCTGGCCTACGTCAATTTCGGCGGACCGGTGGGCCTGTGAAGAGGGCTCTCATTCTCAACGCGGCGAGCCCGGAAGGTGCACACGCGGCCTCGGCGCTCGCCGACCATGCCCTCACCATCCTCGACAAGGGCCTGCCCGACCAGGCAGCCTGGGAGGACTTTGCAACCACGGCCGAGACGCAAGGTCTGCGCTTCGACACCATCGTTCATTGCCCGCGCGGCGGGACAGGCCCGGACGGTGTCGAGGAGGAAATCCTCTCGGCCTGGCTGACCGCGAAGTTTGCCAACCGGATCTGCGCGTCCGGCGAACCTGCGCTCATCACCCTCCTTCGTCGTGCAGACGGCCCCGCCGCCATCGATACCGATGCCGCCGCGAACGGCATCCGCTACGCCACCTGGTCAGCCATGCTCGATGCCTCCAGACGCGGTGTCCATCTGCGCTCGAACCGGCTGACCGTTTCGCCGGAGACGGCGCCTGCGCAGGTCGTCGCAGCCCTCAAGATGCTGGCCGATGCGCGCGCCAGCTTCGTTGCCGGCGCCGACATCGCGCTGGAACCCGCACCCGATGTGCAGGCCACGACCTCGCTCGCCGGAAAGGCCGTTCTGGTCACCGGGGCGACCTCGGGCATCGGGCGGGCGAGCGCCATCGAGATCGGCCGTCAGGGCGGTTTCGTCTTCGTGGGCGGGCGCAAGCCCGACCTTGCCGACGAGACACTGGCCCTCGTGCGCGAAGCCGGGGGGGACGGGGCCTTCATCCGCCTCGACGTGACCGACGCAAGCGCCTGGGAGGCCGCCGCCGCGACCATTCGCGAGACGCAAGGTGCGCTCCACGGCCTCGTCAACAATGCAGGCGAGGCCAAAAACCTGCCCATCGAGGACCTGGACGAGGACGTGCTGCGCTTCCTTGTCCATCTCAACTACGGCGGGTGCCGCAGGGGCATGGATGCCCTGCTCCCACTTCTCGAGGCAGGACATGGTTCGGTCGTCAACGTGGCAAGTGTTGCAGGGATGCGCGCCGGCTTCGGGGGATCGGCCTATGGCGCCTCGAAGGCCGCGATGATCGGCCTTAGCCAAAGCTACGGCAAGGCCATCGCAGGCCCCCGCAAGGTCCGCGTCAACGCCATCCAGCCGGGTCTGATCTGGAGCGAGGGCGTGACCGATTCCCTGGGCGAGGACGGCGCGCGCCAGTTCCGTACGATGATCGAGGGCAAGACCCCCATCGGGCGCGTGGGCACACCCGACGAGGTCGGGCGCTTCGTCGCCTTCCTCGTCTCCGATGCCGCCGCCGGGATCCACGGCCAGGCGCTCCCGGTCTCGGGCGGGCTCGAACTCGTCCACCCCTGAGCGAGCCCACACGGCCCACACGAAAAGAGGGGCGCAGCGTCATCGAACGCTGCGCCCCTTCGCATTTCCCGATCCGGCCCGGGGAGGGACATGGTCCCGGGCCGGAAAGAGAAACTCAGAAATTCTTGATGAAGCGGATGCCCCCGGTGCGGCGCGCGGGCGCGGTGATGTATTCACCGTTCGAGGTCGAGGGGTTGAACGAACCCCAGAAGCGGCTGAAGTCGGGCGTCAGATCGTTGAAGATGTTGTTCACGTAGACAAGCGCGGTCCAGCTGCCGCCCTTGAGGCCGATCTGCGCGTCGGCGGTGAACTTCTGGTCCAGCTTCACGCGGTTGTCGAAGCGCGCGAAACGCGAACTGCGGTAGTTGCCCGTGCCCTCGATGAAGCCGTCGAGTTCGCCCGAAAGCGGCGCCTCGATGTGGACCATGCCCGTTGCCGAATGGCGCGGCACGAGGGGGACGCGGTTGCCCCCGAACTGGCGATCCACCCCGGCGGGAGAGGGGAAAACGTCGCGCGCGGCGAAATCCTTGAACTTGGAATCGGTGTAGGCGTAGCTGCCGCTCAGCCTCAGCCAGTGGAACGGGGTCGCGTTCACGCCCAGTTCGGCGCCCTTAACCTCGGCCTTCTCGGCATTGATGATGTAGTTGAGCGTCACCGCCGAGGAATTGGGGCATTCCGGCTCGGGCCCCTGTGCGCTGAGCGAGCCATAGCACACCGTCGTCACCTGCAGGTCAGACCAGTCGGAATAGTAGACGTCGGCCTCGAAGTTGAGGTCGCCATTGAGAAGGCTTCCCTTCACGCCCAGCTCGTACGTCCAGATCGATTCCTGGCCGAAGGGGCGCAGGTCATCGCGCACCTGGCCGGTGTTGAAGCCGCCCGGCTTGGAGCCCTTGGCCGCGCTCGCGTAGATATTGAGGTCGGGCGAGACCTTCCAGGCTGCGCTCACACGCGGCAACCAGGCATCGAAGCTGGTCTTGCCGCGAAAATCGATCTCGTTCGCGCCGGTCAGGAACAACAGGTTGACCCCGGTCGTCGCGGCGGCCGAGATGACCTCGTGGTTGTAGCGCAGTTCGCCCGTCACCGTCAGCGCGCGAGACAGGTCGAACTCGACCGAGCCGAAACCGGAATAGGTGTTGGTGTTCAGGCGGTTGACCCGGCCCGGGATGTCCGCGCGGGTGCTGGTGATGAAGGGACGCGCGCCCAGGAAGCGCGAATAGTCCACTTCCTCGTAATTCTCGTCGAAGACGTAGCCGCCCACCATCGCACGGATCGGCCCGCCATCATAGCTGAGGCGCAGGTCCGAGCTGATCTGCTGCAGGTCGTTGTCGAAGTCGAAGATGCCCACGCAGACCATCGAGAGGCAGTTGACCAGACCGCCGCCCAGATCGACGCCCTGCGGCTCGTTCTGCGGCTCCTTGTCGAAGTCGAACTCCAGCCGCCCCTTGGTACGGTTGTAGCCCGAGAGCGAGTTGAGCACGAAGCCGTTGCCGAAATCGTACTCCAGGTCGAGGACGCCGCGGTAGGTCTCGGAGTTGTTGCCGGCGTAGCGGTGGTCCGAAGACATGTTGACCTCGTCGGGGTCGAAGGTCTCCTCGGTGATCGTGTTCACGCCGTAAAGCGAGGTATCCGGGCGCTGAATGACGTAGCCCGCGCCCGGTCCGGCGTTGCTGTTGAGATAGCTGCCCCGGATCTTGCCGGTGAAGCCCCCGCTCTCGATCAGCACGGTGCCGCCCACCCCGTAGTTACGGCTGGCGTCGAGCCCCTGCCCGTTGCCCGGATTTTTGTAGAAGCCCGAGAAGTTGCTGTAAGTCGCCGAAAGCTTGGCCGCGACGACATCGCCGATCACGGGCCCGGTCACGTGCGCGGTGGCTTCCTGCTGGCCATAGGCGCCCAGACCAAAGTTGAACGTGCCGCCCGGCGTGAACTCGGGGTCCTTGCTCACGAAGCTGATGGCGCCTGCAAAGGCGCTGCGCCCGAAGTAGACTGTCTGCGGGCCCTTCACCACCTCGATGCGCGCGATATCCATGAGCGCGGTCGCGTTCTGGTTGCCGCCACCGCCCACGGTCGTGTTGAGCGATACGCCGGTGGTGTCGATGCCATCGACGATCATGGCGACATTGGAGCGGCCTTCAATCAGGGCAATGCCGCGAAGGCTGGGACGGATGTCGGCGGGCGAGGCCCCGGTGTCGAACTGAAGGCCGGGGGTCATCGCCGCGACGCTGTTCATATCGCGCACGCCCTTGCGCGCGATGGTATCCTGCGAGACGACGTTGATCGCGACCGGAATGTCCTGGAGCGATTCCTCGCGGCGGCGCGCGGTCACCACGATATCGCCGCCCGCCGAGGCGCCTGCCGGGCGCTCCTGCTCCTGCGCCTGCGCGGACGGCGCCAACAGTGCGGCCGCGGCCATCGAGCCGAGAGAACAGGTCTGGAGAAGCTTGCCGATCATCGTGAGAACCCCCTGGGCAGATTTTCTTGTTGGCAGCAAAGCTAGGTCCCCAGTCGCCAGTCGGACAATTTCGGCAGATAAAAGCATCCGCATTGCGGAAGGAACATCGGCGCAAGGTCGCATCTGACCATGGTGAAGCGCCACGATCGTGTTCGTATCGCGGATATCCGGGTCGTCCTGCCCCGTCGCTTCGACACGAAAAAGGGGCGCAGCCTGCGTTGAAGCTGCGCCCCCTTCTCCTGGTACCAATCAAGCCCTTGCGGGCCGGTAGCCTCAGTCCGCGAAGCTGACCTTCGCCGCCTCGGTAATCTCGCAAAGGCCGCCGAAGGCCTGGAGTTCAGCCTCGTGCGCCTCAAGCGACCCGGCCGAGCAGGCATCCGCGATGACCTTGACCGAAAGGCCACGATCATGCGCCTCGCGCACGGTCGAGCTGACCGCCAGCGTGGTCGACAGGCCGGTCACGTAAAGCTCGGTCACGCCGTGCTTTTCGAGTTCGTCATCAAGGATCGTCTTCCAGAACGGGCTGATCTGGTGCTTGAGGATGATCGCCTCGCCCTCGGCCGGGGTCAGCGCGGGCACGAAGTCGACACCCGGCGTCCCCAGCTGGAGCGCGCCCGAACCCTTGAAATTGGCGAAGAGCGGCGAACGCTCGGGCGCCTCGGGCAGGTCGGGGGCGCTGAACGCGACCCTGACGTGCCCGACCGCGATACCGGCCTTGCGCGCCTTCTCCAGAACGCTGGCCGCATTGGCCACCACGTTGCGGCGGGCCAGCTCACCGGCCATCGGGTCATGGCTGGTCAGGTCGTTGATGAAGTCAATCAGAATCAGATATTTGCTCACGTGGACGTCCTTAGAGCATTTTCCAATCAGATCGAAGTATCTGATGGTTCAGAAAATGCGTTAAACCAATGACCTAGAGCGGTCGATCCGCTCTAGGTCGCGTTGACAAAATGCTTCAACCATAGCCTTGCGGCGGC